>NZ_JBNNJJ010000007.1:0-217842 GCF_050269995.1 Hyphomonas sp. NPDC076881
TGAATAGCGCTTCTTCTTCATCGCGAACTTCCTCCTTCAGGAAATCCGCCGGAAAACTAACATCAAATCCGGACCAATTTCTCCAGATCACGTCAGTGCCAAATTCCGGGCCCGACGTCCAGAATGAGATGGACAGGATTGCTCAGCTTGCGACGCTGTGTTCCGGAGCCCAGCTTCCAGAAATGGCTCGTAGAAAGGACGGTAGGATGTGCCGGATTCGGCGTGACCTCTTCGGTTACGGCCTTGACCGGGAACGCTATGGGAAGGGCGCAACGCTGGGCCAGGTTCAGAAGCTCATGATGGGGATCGCGCTCTGAGGAGCCGGTTAAATGGCTGCTTGGCGCCCCGTACCCGCAGGCTTACAAACTGCCGATGCCCTCGTCCTGTTCGCCTGATAGTGCAGTGGCAAGTCAGCCTCAATGACCTTCTCTCTTTATGAGAGTGTTGGGGTTTTTTATTCAGTATACTGTTGAAATTATCTAGAACTACTCTTTTGCAAGAGGCAGTTTCTTGAGGTGAGCATCAATCGCCTCAGTGACAGCTTTGGGCTGGGGCAGATTGTTCTTCTCGGCGGCCCAGCTTTGCTGAAACCGCTCAACCGTTTCCTTGGCCACTTCGAGGACCGCCTTCTCAGGAAGCCTGGCCTTGGCCGCAAGATGAGACAGTTCATCGAGGGTAAACTCGTCAAACCGTTTCGTGCGGCTGAATTTCAGCGCCGCATAGTCATCCAGTATGTAGGGGACTGTCGAAACAAAATCATAAGCAGGCGCAAGCCGTGCGCTACGCTGATCCGGGTAAATCAACGACCAGTTCTTCAGATGCATGTCGGCATTGCCGATCAGCGTGTTGAAGGTCAGCCGCCGGATAAATTCGGCGATATCTGCTTCGCCGGTTTCTGCCGCCAGAACCTCTGCAATGTTCCGGTGGCTGGCTTTCTTGTATTTACTGTGTGGATAGACGCCAAAGACCTGAGCAAAGTCTTCAATATGGATCGGCGCACCCGGCGCTCTGTCAAAGCGCTCAATGACGAACGCTTTGCCGCCGATTTTCCCGATACCTTCGGGGACGTTGCCTATCGCGTCTACGTCAATGAGCTGGATTTGCGGAACGTCGATGCCGACACGCCGCGCCAGATCCATCATGGCGAATTCGTTCTCAGGTACACCTTCAAATTCGCGGGAAGGGAGCTTCACAATCCATGAGCCCCCCACTCCCGTTGCCGGGATCGTCAGGCCGCCGCGCGTCTCATTGATCGCGGAAAACTTGAGCTGGACGCCCGCAAGCGAGAACCGCAGCGCATTCGTCCTTGCGGCCTTCCTTGCCTCATCGCTGTTTCGCTCAGATGCTTCATCGGGCCAGGCATCATCTTCTGCGGGCTCGATAGTGATGGCGCCGGGCAAATCCCGCCCGAGCACCCACAGAAGGAAGAACTCGCGTTCCTCATTTACGTTTGCGCGTTCCGCTAGATAGCGGCGCATATGCCCTTCGGGCAGCAAGTTGGAAAAGAATGGCGGTGCCTTGGTCTGAGTCGGTCGCAGGGAGGTGATGAGATCGCCCTGGCTGTCTTTGAAGCTCAGGCTCAGCGTTGGCCGTTTCGGATTGTCTATGTATTCCTTGTTGAAGGCGAAGATTATGCGATCCCCAGACAGCAGGGTCAGCGTGCCGATAGGTTTGCCGTAGAGCAGAACGTTGAGAACGGTGACGTTACTCATCTTCGCCCTCCTCGTCGTCATCAAGGCTGTAGGCAGGGCGAACATTGATCTTCACGCTGCCACTCCGATCCGCGAACGACTCCACATCGCGCACCAGCGCCTCAACCGCTGGAAGCGCTTTGCGGGGGATCAGCTCCAATTCAAGATCAAGCGCGCGGGAAAGCGCGATCAGGCTGGAGAGCCGGAGGTCGCTTGCGCCATTCTCGATTTTGGAAATCTGCGCCTGTAACAAGCCCGTCTTCGCGGCCAGCGCGCGCTGGCTCAGGCCCTTGCGCGTGCGCGCAGCCTTGAGTTTGTTGCCGATGTCTTCCAGTTGGTAGGGCATGATATCTTTTTCTATATCAAAGTCATTAATTTATATATTTTAGAATATCATTCATGATCTTAAAAAGCAAGCGGTGATATAAAATTTTATATCGATCCGAGTCATTGATATATTTTAACACATCAAATTATGATCTACAGATAATAAATAGAGAATATGTTCCATGGCTCATAAAACGACCCTTTGGGATGTTTGAGTGGTGAAGATGAGGGCCGGTTTGGCCGGATACGTGGCCGGCTCACTGCACCTCCAAGCGCCTTAAAGATAAGGTCATTGCTGCCTGTCGCAGTAGATATCTGGCCGGAAGTTTGACGATCACATTGAGGGGCCAGCCGGGATGCGGCGTGATCGAGGGGGGCACCGAGGCTGCGGCAGACGGACCTGCATCCCAACAGCTAGAGCGAGCTGGTGAGCCCGCGTTCCCCCAACGAAATACCGGAAGGTCAAGAATGTCCCATGCCAGGCTTTAATGGGGGATGCGGCTCACGACGATTTCCTGTCGGCTGCGCTCCAGCGTGTAGATCACCCAGGGCTCTTCGGGATCCCGGGCGAAGCCCTGGCCTTCTGCAGGAATGGCAATAGTTTCTTCCCAGACCAGTTCCGAGCCCGCCACCGGCAGGCTCAGCGCATAGAGGCGAGGCTCATCATGGCCGGTGACATACAGTCGGCCATCCGGCCCCCAGGCACCGCCAGAGGCGCTGTAACCACGGAAAGCCTCGATA
The DNA here is from genome assembly GCF_050269995.1 of Hyphomonas sp. NPDC076881. Lineage (NCBI taxonomy): Bacteria > Pseudomonadati > Pseudomonadota > Alphaproteobacteria > Hyphomonadales > Hyphomonadaceae > Hyphomonas > Hyphomonas sp. NPDC076881. The sequence continues at coordinate 2,760 of NZ_JBNNJJ010000007.1, forward strand.
AGTGCTGGCGGAAATGCGAAACTTTCGAGTGTGCGGAATTCGTCATCGGCTTTGACGAGCTGTGACCATTCCGGCCCGCGATCAGGCGGCGAACCGCGGCCCGCATAATGCACGAAGCCCAGCCACCAATAGCCGTCATGCCGGTCTGCCCAGACGAATGAGCCGACTGACTGGCCGAAGCTGACCGATCCCAGATGTCCCAGCGTTTCCGGATCGAACCATTCCAGCGAGTGCTCTGAGACCCAAGTCTGGACCATTCCGGGCTGGAGTTTTCCGGGCTTTCTCACACTGGCGGACTGGTGACGCCGGCATGATTGATCCGCGTGTTGAAGGTCACAGTCCTTAGCTTGCCGCCAGCGAGAGTAGCGTGGCGCGCAGCGCTTATGCGCGATATGCCCCTATATGCTCGGGCTTCTCCCGATCACGCGGCGCGATCGGGTAAGTGAAGCACTTTATTTGACAAGACCGGCGGCAGAGCGCCTGAGATGAGAGGTCCTCGTTGTGCCTGAAAGGTGATTGGGAGAAGATGAACGTGTTTGGGGTCCGCAGCCCGTTAGCGGGGCGCCTGCGCCTGGGGCACGGGCGGCAGGTGTCCGGCCTCGTATGCCTTATTGGATGTCTGTTTGCGACCGGATGCATCCAGCTTCCCGAAGCAACGCGCCGTCAGCCCTCCGTCCTGATCGCGAATGTCCGGATCATCGATGGTACGGGCGAGGCGGGATTTTCGGGTGACGTGCGAATAAGCGCCGGCCGGATCGAAGCTGTCGGTCAGCTTGCTCCACGCGAGGGTGATCAAGTGGTAGAGGGAAACGGCCTTAGTTTGGCGCCGGGTTTCATAGACACTCATAGCCACCTGGATCGGGGATTTGCTCAGGACAGAAACATGCTGCCCGCGACAAGTCAGGGCGTTACCACAATTTTTGTTGGTCAGGACGGTTTCTCACTGCAGACGGCAAGCAGCCTTCGCGCCAGCCTTGAAGATGCTCCGGTGGCTGTCAATGTGGCGACCTTTTCCGGACACAATACGATTCGGAGAAGGGTTATGGGGCTGGAGCGCCGCGCGCCCAGTCAGGAAGAATTAAGCGAGATGGCCGCGGCCGTGGAGGCGGACATGTGGGCGGGCGCTTTCGGCCTGTCCACAGGTCTGATCTACGAGCCCGGGACGTTTTCAGAAACAGACGAAATTATCGCTTTGGCAAAGGTGTCAGCCAGCTTGGGCGGACGTTACGCCTCACACGTTCGCAATGAAGGCGCAGATATCATGTCTGCGATGAGCGAAGCGCTTCTTATCGGCCATGAAACCGGCCAGCCCGTCCATATCTCCCATCTTAAAATTGCGGTTTTTCCGCTGTGGGGGAAGGCCAACCAGATCACCGCGCTTTTTGACGAGGCCCGCGCCGGAGGGGCCATCGTGACCGCCGACATATACCCTTACACCTATTGGGCAAGCCGGCTGGAGGCGCTCTTCGAGGACAAACAATACCAGAGCGCTGAAAGCCTCGCCCGGACCCTCGAAACTTCCGTCCCGCCTGAAAGTCTGGTGATCGCGCAGTTCGACCCGGAGCCCGGCCTGGAAGGGATGACGCTCCAGGAGATTGCCGAGCAATGGAGCCTAGGGCCGGTCCAGGCGGGGCTTCGGATGATGCAGGCTCTGTTGGACTATAAGGCGGCCCGACCCGATACGGACAAAGCGTCAACGGTCATCGGCACGAGCATGTCGGTTCAGGACATTCGCACCTTTGCCCTTTGGCCATATACAAATGTGGGCTCCGACGGCGCAGCGGGCGGCCACCCGCGCGGTCATGGCACCTTTCCGCGTTACATCGATTTCGTCGTGCATCAAACGAACCTGTTGACGCTTGAGCAAGCGGTCCACCGTATGTCGGGACTCTCCGCAGAAAACATGGGCCTGATTGATCGTGGCCTGATCAGGGAAGGCTATGCGGCTGATCTGGTGTTGTTCGATCCCGATCGGATCCGGGACCGGGCGACAATCGACGCTCCCACCCGCCTGTCGGAGGGAATTGCACGCGTATGGGTCAATGGTGAAGTCGTGTTCGAAGCCGGTGAACCAGTCGACGCCTTTCCGGGCGTGTTTATTGCCCGGCCGGGCTGCGAATGTTGAACCACGCTGAGAAAGGATTCCGGCCGATGCGCCGCTTAAGACGATCCCTCACCCTGGCGTCCACCTCATTGTGTCTGGTGCTCAGCATTACGGCATGCGCAACGCATCAGCCGGTCACTCACGCTTCCGTCGCCAGCGGCGAGGCGCCAGCGGCCCAAGACCGGTTCGTGGATGCCTTGGGTGTTCGGATGCGATTCCAGGTGATTGACGGCAGTCCGATCGTGGTGCTCCTCGAAGCTGGTTCGGGGCTCGATTCAGAGACGTGGAACGAAACGGCGCGGATGATCGCCGACGAAACGGGGGCGACCGTGATAAGCTATGATCGTGCGGGCATGGGGCAAAGCACGATGCCGTCAGGTTCCTACGATATCTATGAGGAAGCGGTTCGTTTGCGTCGCGGACTGCTGGCACTTGGTCAGGCCGACAATCTCGTAATGGTCGGGCATTCCTATGGCGGCTTTCTGATCCATCTCTATGCCAATCTGTATCCGGAATCGATTTCAGGCATGGTGTATGTCGATGCAAACACCCCCCCCGGTATCGATGGGATCGGCGGGCCGGACGCTGTGACAGCGCCGTCTATCCGCCGCAATGACGTCGAGCATCCAACGCGCAAGCAGCGTACAGGACTGCGCCTGTCCCGGGGGTTCGCTCAAAGCATGGAGACCGTGCGCCGCTATCCGCCGCTTTGCGACGTGCCGACGGTGATCATCAGTGCAGGCCGGTATCCAGACTCTACGCCGCGTTCCAATGTTGAAGGTTGGCAGGCCGGCCACCGAGAGCTCGCGCAACGCAGCGGCGGCATGCATGTGATCGCCCAGGAAGCGGGCCACATGGTTCACCTGGATGACCCCGACATTATCGTCGAAGCAGTTCAGTATATCGTTGAGAAATGGGCCGGACAGACCCGTCCAACACTCGCTGTGACATGCCCTGTCAGTGGTTAGAGCGTCGCGATCTGCACATTCATGACTGCAAAGTGACAAGCGTGTGTTCCGGCGGCCGCTAGCGTCCAATTGAAGGGCGCGCGCTGGAACATGATTGGGCAGGCTCGGCCATAACGCGGAGGTAAGTTTAACATGCTTAAGAGACAGAAATTTCTAGCGACGGCGGGGGCGCTGTCACTTGCTGTCGCGGCCGGCGCCGGCCACGCCTGGGCGCAGGACAGCAGCTTGTCCAAAGCGCCTGAGGGGGAAAGTCGTCAGGACACGATCTATGTGACCGCCAGCAAGCGCGAAACCGCATTGCAGGATACGCCCATGGCCGTTTCGGCGCTCGCAGGCGAGGGGCTGGAAAGTCAAAATGCGATCAGCCTCGAAGACATCTTCCGGCAGGTTCCCGGCCTGATGGTTCAGGAAGGGGAAACGGGCGCGGGCAGGGGACGTGTATCAATCCGCGGCGTACGTTCCCAGGGCGAGGGGACGGTGTCGCTCTATTACGATGAAACGCCGATTATCGGCTCTCAGGGAACAGGGTCCGACCCGGGTGGACGAACCGGCGATCTTGCGCTCTACGATCTGGAGCGTGTTGAAGTTCTGAGGGGGCCGCAGGGTACGCTTTATGGGGCAAGCTCCATGGGCGGAGCCATCCGTATGATCTTCAATGATCCAGATTCCGATAAATTCTCCGGGCGCGCTAAGGGTCTTCTCTCAATGACCGAAGAGGGGGGCACGAATTATGGCGCGGCCGGCGTCGTGAATCTGCCTATTACTGAAACATTCGCGATCAGAACGGTCGGCACCTACAGCTTCGATGAGGGGTATATCGACCAGGTATCGCTTGGCATAAACGATCAGTATGCGAAGAATACCAACGACAGCGAGTCATATAGCCTGCGCACCAAGGTCAAATATGATGTGACCAGCAAGCTATCCCTGTCACTGTTGGGGCTTTTCCAGGATTCTCAGGTGTCCGACGCCGCCTTCTACAAAACCAACCTGGAAAGGTTCGAGAACGATGCGGCGACTCAATACAGCTATGATGAACAAGTCGTCCTGCTGAGTGGGACCGTGGATTGGGATCTTGATTTTGCGACCCTCGTTTCCGCGACGTCCTGGAGCAAGTCCCAGACCGAACGCACGATTGACGCGACAGCGACGATCGACACGTCCATCGCGTTTCCCACGACGCCTTGCAGAATCTATTATGGATTGACCGCGCCGGCGGCGTGCACCCCGGAGCAGACAAGCGCCTATATCGCCTATGCGCAATCGCGGGCGCCGGGCCTGTTTTACGCCGACATGGAAAATACAGTCTGGACGCAGGAAATCCGCCTGACGTCGAACCAAGAGGGGCGCCTCAACTGGACGGTCGGCGGTTATTATGAAAACCGTGACGATCACGTCGATAGCTATGTCGTGAAGGCGACCGATGACCGCGGTGAACTCATTGAGCCGCTGGATGTGACCGGTCTGCGTTATATCCAGACAGACTTCGAACAGTATGCAGCATTTGGTGAGGTCAATTACAGGATCCTGCCCTGGCTCGAAGCGCTTATCGGTCTGCGGGCCTATGATTACACCAAAACGATATCGGGCGAAGTGGTCATCCCCAGCGGGCCCACCTTCCAGGCGCCGAGTCCGTACACAACGACAAAGACAAGCGAATCCGGGATCGTTTCAAAGTTTGGCCTGAGCGCAGAGGTCAATGACGACGTGATGTTCTATGCCCTTGCCTCGGAAGGGTTTCGACCGGGTGGGACGAACAACACGCCAAATATACCGGACGAACTGATCGCCTATGATTCTGACAGCCTGTGGACGTACGAAGCCGGCGTGAAGTCTGAATGGATGAACGGAAATCTTGTCCTGAACGCCGCAGCCTATCGTACGGAATGGGACAATATCCAGGTGTCCACACGCACGGCTGATAACATCTTTGCCTTTATCACCAATGCGGGTGCGGCAGTCATTGAAGGGGCGGAGTTGGAAGCGACGCTCTATCCGGCCACAGGGCTTACGATCAATGGAACCTTCAACTATGTCTCCGCGAAGTTGAGTGAAGATCAGGTCAATTCCGCATCACTCGACTCGACCACTGTCGGCCGCGCCGGCGATGCGATCCCCTATGTGCCAGAGACGTCCGGGTCGCTCAGCATCAATTATGAGCGCCCGCTTGCGGGCGCGATCTTCTCGACCAATGTCGCTGTCGCTTACACCGGGGAGTATGCAACCGGCTTCCGGCCCACATCATCGACCTACCGCGTTATCGGCGATTATTCACTCGTCAATGCTCACGCCATGCTCGACTTCGGAGATTGGAACGTCTCGTTCTTTGCAAGAAACCTGACCAACAATCACAAAACGACCTTCAGTGGGGGAACCGATATTGCGGTCGCGCCCCGACCGCGGACGGTCGGCGTCTCATTGGAGAAGAGTTTCTGATATCCCCAAGCTCAAACGCGGACCTCCTCCCCGGCCCCCGAATGCAGCGGATGCCAGAAGAATGCGCGATCCTGACCGGGGTCGCGCATTCCATTTAAAACACCCTGTCTGTTGTTCGCAAATGATCTTCAGCCGCCGGGGCGGACCATCGCGTTCTCCCCCGGTGCTGAGTTGACAGGCGGGCCGGGGAAGAGCGCCGCGCAATCAACCCATCCGGAAGAGGTGGCTGATCTGGCTGTCCCTGTTCCCCGTCAGTATTTGCCGGTAGTGCAGGCTCAATCAGGAAAATCCATCAGGATGCGGACGGACCGCGTTTCAGGTTCCGTAGACGGAGTTCGTCATTGCGGGCGTTCCGCATTTGTGTCGGGGAGATGCCGTAGGCTGCTTTGAAGGCCCGGGTAAAACTTGCCGGATGTTCGTAGCCCGTTTCCAGGGCGATCTCTATCATGGACATCGCCGAGTCCCGGATCAGATCGAGGGCAAGTTCCATGCGCACCTTGTCGCGGATCCGGCCGACCGTATCTCCATAGACCATTCGAAATCCGAGTTGCAGCCTGTGAGCGGTGAAGCCCGTTGCCCGGGCAATGTCAGATACGTTCAGAGGCTGATCGAGCGTCGTTCGGATAAGCCGCATGGCCTGTTGAAGCCGCTTGTGTTCTTCTCGCGAGAAGAACCCCTTCTCTTCATGCTCAAGCTGCTTGGACAGGTTGAACATGATGTGGCAGACGAGTTCAAGCGCCTTGGCCGTCAGAAAAGGCTTAAGAAATGTATCATCGTAAGGCGGCGTGATCATCTGATGGGCCGCCATCGATGCGAGATAGGACAACGGAACGTTGCGGCAATGGAGGCTGGCGCCGGTTTCAAGACAGGCATTGAAATCATCCGGCAGGTCCTCAGCAGAAACGAACCCGGTCAAGCGCCGTATCGCGTCACGCCGCAAATAGATGGAGACCCATTTGAGATGTTCACCCGGCGCGTAGCTGGTTTCCAGCTCCTCATCGACCGAATTGCCATAAATCGTACAGTATCCGCTGGCGAGTTCGCCCTCAACACCGAGCGATTGAAACAGTTCAATATTGCCATCGAGAACTGCGGAGAAAGCGATGAAGTCGCCGGAACTGTGACGTCGCGAGATTTCGCGATAAGGCATCATATCGACGGTGGCGACGCAGATGTCGTCACTCAGCCGGTAGAATTCGAACCCTCCCTTGGCCTGGTCATGGGCGTAATCAACGCGAAAACCAAGGCCGTCGCCGATGAGTCTGCAAAGCCCCTCCGGTCTCTTGAGCGGGCGCCCGTCTCGCGCGTCGTGTTGCTCAAGCAGATTGAGCATCTCGTCGATGCTGCGCCGCAATCCGATACCGGAGTCTTCTGACTTCGCTTTCATGCTCATCCCATCGCGGTCTTCGGATGCCTGGTTGCGGATTTCCCGGTGTCACCGATCCCGCCGACGGACAGCGCAGGCCACCTGGTCTGCCACTCTGCCGCCGCCTCAAGCTGGTAGGCCAGCCCAAGGAGCAGGTTTTCCCGGCCCCTGGCGGCAGCAAACATGCTGCCGAGCGGCAAGCCGTCCGACGCGGTAAAGACGGGCAGGGAAATGGCCGGATGACCCGTGAGGTTATGTAGCGGCGTATAGGACACATAATCGTACATGAGGTGCATCATGTCCTCAAAAGGCCCTGAAGGCGAGAGCTCGCCGATCCGGAGCGAAGGCCGTCGCAGCACCGGGGTCAATAGGAGGTCATAGCGCTCGAACATGGCTTCGAGCGCAGAGCCGGCCAGCCCAACCTGGGCAAATGCGTTTTCAACATCTGCGGCAGTCTGCGTTTGACTCCAGCGTGCCAGGTTCAAGGTCCAAGGCTCCAACAGATCCTCCAGCGGCGCGTCGTTTTGCGCAAGCTGTGTAACGGTAACCAATTCGCGCGCCATATACGCCCAGATCGTCTGGAAGCTCCGCATGACAGCCTCTCCTGCGACGGGCAGCATTTCAGAAACGACTTCATGTCCCAGCGAAGCGCACAATTGGGCGGTCTGCTCAATGACAATCGCGACGTCCGGTTCGGGTTGGTCACCCCAGAGATTGCCGGCGCAGACCGCGATCCTCAGGGGCCGATCAGGCAAGGCAGCCTCCCCGATCAGGTCTGGCGCCGCAGCGCCGGTTCGCAGCGACCATTCGACATCCCTGACGCTTCGCGAGAGCAGAATGTCGCAAGCCAGGAGGTCTTCGATGAGGTGGTGCGGCCTTGCGCGCAGTCCTGTCCCCCGGCCGGGTTTCAGCCCGACGAGACCACAGCAGGATGCCGGAATCCGGATCGATCCGCCCCCATCCGCGCCATGCGCGACCGGCACGATACCACTCGCAACGGCAACGGCCGATCCCCCACTCGACCCGCCCGGTGTGCGGAGCGGATCCCACGGATTGCGCGCCGGACCATAGAGGAGGGGTTCTGTCGTTGGCAGCAGGCCGAATTCAGGCGCGTTCGATTTTCCGATGACAACCAGGCCTTCTGCGTCAAACGCTTCGGTATACGGAAAGGAGAGCCAGGCCGGGCTGGCATTTTTCTTCGAACGCGATCCCGCCCGATAGGGCATGCCGGGATAGTCCATGCCATCCTTCACAATCCACGGAACCCCCGCCATAGGGCCTCCCGCTTGAGAGGCCTTATCCAGCGCGCGCTCGCGGTCGGTATAGGTGAGGGTGTTGAGATCTGGATTGAGCGCGTCAATCCGTAGGAAGGCGGCCTCGACAAGCCCTTCGGGCGGAAGGTCCCCAGCGCGTACGAGCGCAGCCTGCCCATGCGCATCGAGCCGCCCGATCCTGAAAGCGTCTTCCCGGTTGAGCCCAAGTTTCGCCCGCTTGTCCGTTCGCTCTGATGCCATTTTGTGTGCCTGTCTGCTGTTCCTGATAGTGCGGAACGGACGGTACCAGACGCACGGCACCACTGCCTGTGCGCGTTGCGATACGCGCTTAGCTGATTGAGACCCTGCGATGGTTGTTAAAACTGCAATCGCTAAATAGGCCGCTGTGTTCGCACAGCCCGGCGCCAGCCTTCACCGCAATCTGGCATCTGCCAAACAATTGTGGAGATGATCCCGTGCAGACGCCCTACCTTCTTTTCCTCGGAGACGCCGCCGAGTTCAGTGCGGCCAAGACGGCGGCTGGTATCCTTCAGTGGAAGCCGGAAGCCTGTCTGGCGCAGTTCAGAATGCCCGGTTGCGGGGTGGATCTTGGTCTGCCGGACATGAGCCCAGCCGAGGCGGCGGCGCAGGGCGCACGGACGATGGTGATCGGTGTCGTCAATGTTGGCGGTTATATTCCCGACGGTTGGAAGACCACTATTCTCGCAGCGCTGGATGCCGGACTGGATGTCGCTGCCGGCATGCATGAGCGCCTCGCCGATATACCTGAAATCGCAGAGCGCGCGTCAAAACTCGATCGCACTATTTTTGATGTGCGCCAGAGCAGCCGGCGATTCAAACCCGGGACCGGACAGAGACGCGCCGGCAATAGGCTGTTGACAGTTGGGACCGATTGCGCGGTCGGAAAGAAATATACAGCCCTCGCCATCGACAGGGCGATGCGGGATCGTGGTCTGAATTCCGATTTCCGGGCGACGGGGCAAACGGGATTGCTGATCGCAGGGCGAGGCGTGGTCATCGACGCCGTGATAGCCGACTTCATTTCGGGCGCAGCCGAATGGCTGTCTCCGGCAGCCGATCCCGACCATTGGGACATCATTGAAGGGCAGGGGTCGCTGTTTCATCCCGCCTATGCGGGCGTCACCCTTGGTCTGATCCACGGCAGCCAGCCCGACGCGCTCGTCGTGTGTCATGAGCCGGTTCGCAGCCACCTGCTTGGCCTCGACTACAAGGTTCCGGATCTCAGAACATGTATCGACTATAATGTCAGTGCGGCGCGACTGACCAATCCGGAAGCGCGCGCTGTGGGTATAAGCATCAATACGTCCAGGATGGATCGCAGCGATATTGAGGCGACAGTCAAGGCCATCGAAGATGAAACCGGACTGGCCTGCTGCGATCCCCTCCTCCATGGCGCCGGGAAGATCGTTGATGTGCTGGTCCCGGTCGCCGGGCAATTCGCAGACAATGCCGCAAAGTAGGTCGAGGCCGGGCGAGAGCGCCGGGCATTGTGCGTCGGCGCCAGATAATCCGCCTACAGACGTCATAATCTCCCATCGCCCCTGCAATTGATGGGGCCGGGCTGCTCGGAGGGAGGGCAACATGAAGCGTGCGCTTCTCAACCTGCACAGAGTGATAAGTCTCGTGCTCGCGGGCTTCTGGCTGATCCAGGTGGCGACGGGGGTCCTGCTTGTGTTTCACTGGGAGCTGGACGGTTTCGCTGCGGGCACAGATTCTGTTGCCTTCAGCCCTGGAGCCATTTCGGATCGGGTGGCGGAAATCGAGGCGGGCGCGCACGGCCGCAAAGTCACGTCCATATGGACGAGCGGCGCTGTCAATGAGCAGTTTGATATCTATGTGCGTGAGCCGGGCGCATCCTCTGCCGATAAATGGCGCATAAACGGGGCCGGGGAGGTATTGCGCACCGGACTGTCGCCCGGCGGGGCGTTCTTTGATCTGCTTGTTAGGGTTCATACGGAGTTTCTGGCCGGTCCTGGGGGGCGCGTTCTGGTCGGCGTCAGCGGCGTATTTCTGGTCAGCAATGTCCTCATCGGCGCGGTTCTGGCGTGGCCGCGAGCGCGGCATTGGCGCGCCCTCCTTCGATGGCCATCTGCCTGTCCGGCGATCGCTCGGAATTATGGCTGGCACAGACTGCTCGGTCTCGGTGTCTTCTTTCCAACACTTGTGGTGGTGACTTTCGGCGTGCTTCTGGCGTTTGAGAAGCCGCTTGGAGATGCGATCGCCGAACCGGTCACCGATCCTGCGCCAGCCTTCAGTGTCAGCACAGACAGAGACGGCGAGATCAAAATTTCCCCGGAATTGGCGATCGAAGCGGCTTTATCCGTCTATCCGGATGCATCGCTCACCGCATTGCGCATGCCCAGTGACGCAAGGAAAGCCTATGAGGTCAGGCTGCGCCAGCCAGGCGAGGCAAACCGGATATACGGAGACACGGTGCTGATCGTTTCGGCGACGTCGGGCGAGGTGGCGCTGGTCACAGACCCATTCCGCCAGCCGCCCGGGCGCGCCTTCATGTCGTTCCTTTTTCCTGTTCACACCGGTCAGGCAATTGGCCTTGTGGGCCGCGTGATCGCTCTTGCGGCCGGCTGTGGAGTTCTGGTTCTGATGATCTTTGGGGTGATGCTTTTTACCTCCCGGCTTCGGTCGCGTACAAGGAGATCCCAATGACATCGCCCTTCAACCCGGTATCGGGCCGGGATCTGATCGATCTGGTCTTGGCGTGCCCGTTGGCTTGGCTCGTCACTGTGGATGCATCAGGGGCGACGCGGGTCGCTTTGCCCCTGTTCGCTGAAACGGATGACGCGCAGAATTTGAAAGGCCTGGTGGGACATATCCCGCTGGCGCATCCGGCGCGCCAGTCGCTGGCTGCAGCCTCGAAGGTCCTGATCCTTTTTTCAGGTCCGAACGGATATGCTAGTCCGTCTTGGTACCCCGACAGAACGTCGGCGCCAACCTGGCTCTATGCCAGCGCCGAGATCGAAGCCAGGCTCAACTTTGACGATATGATCACCGACTATGCGCTGAAGGGACTCGTCTCAAGAATGGAAGCTTATCACGGTGGCGACTGGACGACTGCGGAAATGGGCGAGCGCTATGAAAAGTTAAAATCGCAGGTGATCGGCTTTAAAGCGGAGATACTTTCGGTGAAATCCTGCTTCAGATTCGGCCAGAATGAATCTGACGACATCTCGCGCGCCATGGCTGAGTACGCTCGGCCCGCGACACTGAGGGCGTGGGTGCGCCGGTTTAATGCAGGGCGAACCGGAGCAGGGAAGGCCGCGTCTGACGCGGGCGCCGGAAAGGAACGCGCGCAATGATGCCGGCTCTCCGCAACCTCCTCATACCCGCCTTGGTCGTCAATTCGGTCCTCGTCGGCGGTGGATTCGCAACTGGCCGGGAGCTGGTTGAATTTTTTCTGAAACTTGGTCCGGCGACAGGTCTCGCCGGCATGACCGTTTCCATGATTGTCTTCAGTCTGTGTGCGGCCATTTCCTATGAACTGGCCAGGCGGCGCCAGACATTCGACTACAACTCATTCAACGCCGAGTATCTCTTCCGCTTCCGGTATATGTTTGAGGTCGTCTACGTACTTGGATTACTTCTCGTGCTCGCCGTCGTCTCCGCCGCAGCAAGCGAATTGCTGCATGACTGGGCCGGACTGCCGAAATATCTCGGAGCGGTTGCCTTTATTATCCTGATCAGCCTGTTGCTCGCCTTTCCGACCGCGATCATCGAACGCGTCATCTCGCTGTGGTCGCTTGCATTTGTGATCATTTTTGCCCTGTTGGCGGCAAGCGTTCTGAGCCAGTCTGCTGGCGAGGTTGCCGCCACGCTTTCAAGCGAACCGGTTGATGCCGGCGCTGCAATTTGGAACGGGCTCAGTTACTCAGCCTACAACGCACCGATCATCGCCGTTGTAATTTTCGTCGCGCGGCGGTTCCGGGCGCCCGGCGAAGCGCTGATCGCAGGCGCCCTCGTCGGCCCCCTGGCTCTGTTACCTGCATTCACACTCTATTTTGCTCTGCTCGCGTTCTACCCGGCGATCAACGACCAGCCCGTTCCCATCCTGCATGTTCTCGACGAGCTCGACCTCGGCGTTCTGGGAAGTCTCGTTGAACTGATCGTGTTCGGGGCGTTATTGACAACAGGGGCCGGGCTGCTTCACGGCCTGAATGAGCGTGTCATTCAAGTTCTTGCGCGCCGTATGCTCAGCGACGAACGCAGTGCGAATCGAAGCTGGTCGCTTTTGCGCGCCGGCATCGCCTTTTCGCTTCTGTTTATCTCCGCTTTCCTTGCGACGGCGGTCGGGCTGATCGATCTGATTGGCAGCGGCTACCGATTTGCCGCGTTGATCTACATTTTCGTGTTCATTCTTCCCCTGATCCTGGTCGGTGGAGGGCGCCTGGCGTGGTCAGCCTATCGGCGGCAGGCAGTGCCCTCAGCAGGTAGTTCTGATGGGCAAGGGTCGTTATGACCGGTTTGAACGCAATCGATGCATCGTGCTCGCTTTCAATTGAACTGACGTCGACCGGTCCGAGTCGACTGCCTTGTTCCGAAGCAAGCCATCGAACACCCATCAGTTACCAGATCGGAAATTCGTTCAGTACCCTGAAAAAAGGACTAGCTCGGCGTCTTTCAAATCTACTTGTCGAACCAGTTGAGTTTTACCACGGAGAGTCCTAATGACACATGAAGCAGTTCTTCAAGCGGCCGGTTTCAGAGCCGATGAGCTGACCGGCGGCGACGTGCCTGTGCGTACACCAATCGATGGCAGCGCCCTTGGACAGATCGCATCGACGCCGCTGGAAATCATGCCGAAAGTGATCGCCTCTGCCGATTTCGCTTTTCAGAAATGGCGGGAGGTTCCGGCCCCGCGCCGCGGCGAACTGGTGCGGATACTCGGTGAGGAGCTTCGCGCTGCAAAAGAATGCCTCGGCGCTGTCGTAACGATGGAGGCGGGTAAGATTCTCTCCGAGGGTCTAGGCGAAGTCCAGGAGATGATCGATATCTGCGATTTTGCAACCGGTCAGTCGCGTCAATTGCATGGTCTTACGATCGCCTCCGAGCGGCCGAGTCATCGCATGTTCGAAACCTGGCACCCTGTCGGTCCGTGTGCTGTGATTACTGCGTTCAATTTCCCTGTCGCCGTGTGGGCCTGGAATGCAGCGCTCGCCCTGATCTGCGGCAACCCTGTTATCTGGAAACCGTCGGAAAAGACACCCCTGACCGCCCTCGCCACGATGAAGATCGTCCGGCGTGCGCTGGACCGGTTCGGAGACGATGCGCCCGAGGGCCTGATCCAGTTGACCATAGGAGGTCCGTCCATTGGTGAGGCGCTGGTGGATTCGCCGCATATCCCGATCGTTTCGGCAACCGGATCGACGCGAATGGGACTGATCGTGGGCCCAAGAGTGCAGGCGCGCTGGGGGCGGTCCATCCTCGAGCTTGGCGGCAACAATGCTATGATCGTCGCCCCTTCGGCGGATCTGGATCTGGCCGTGCGGGCGATTGTGTTTTCGGCGGCCGGTACGGCGGGCCAACGTTGCACGAGCTTGCGGCGTCTGATCGTTCATAATTCGATCCGCAATGAACTTACCCGACGCCTGAAAACCGCATACGGAAGCTTGCGCATTGGTGATCCGAGGCAGGAAGGTACGCTCGTCGGACCGCTTATCGATGCGGAAGCGTCCAGTGGAATGCAGGCAGCCCTTGAGGCTGCATGCCGCGAAGGCGGCGTCGCGTATTTCGGCGAGGCGCTCAAGGAAGGCGTGCCGGCCGGAGGCGCTTATGTCCGGCCCGCGCTGGTCGAAATGCCAGCGCAGACAGGGACCGTGAAACGTGAGACCTTCGCGCCAATCCTGTACATCATGGGGTACGAAACCCTTGAAGAGGCGATCATGCTTCAGAATGATGTGCCGCAGGGCCTTTCGTCCTGCATCTTCACCACCGACCTGCGCGAGGCGGAACGGTTCCTGTCATCCGCGGGTTCCGATTGCGGGATCGCCAATGTGAATATCGGTCCGTCCGGCGCGGAAATCGGAGGCGCTTTCGGTGGGGAGAAGGAAACCGGCGGAGGGCGAGAATCCGGTTCGGATGCCTGGAAGAGCTACATGCGCCGCCAGACCAGCACAGTAAACTACTCAACCGGCCTGCCGCTCGCCCAGGGCGTTCGTTTCGACATTTGATTTTTTCACGGGGCAGCCTTCTGACATGACAAAATTTCTTAGCAGCAATGCCGTTCGCAGCGCGTTTTCGTCGGCGATGGCGCAGATGTACCGCAAAGAGGTGCCCGCCTATGGTGAGCTCCAAAGGCTCGTCGCGGATATCAACTCAGACGCCCTGGCCACGCTCCCCGGGGCGGCAACACTGGTCGGGGCAAGCGGTGGCATCGAACGGCTGAGCGCAGAGCGGCATGGCGCGATCCGCGTCGGCACGGCTGAGGAGTTGCGTTGGATCCGGCGCGCATTTGCCATTATGGGTATGCACCCTGTCGGGTATTATGATCTTGCAGGTGCCGGCTTGCCCGTGCATGCAACGGCGTTCCGCCCCACGGACCCGACGGCGCTTGCCGTTAACCCCTTTCGCATTTTCTGTTCCCTCTTGCGGTTGGACCGGATCGCTGACACCGCGCTGCGCAACCAGGCAAAACACATCTTGTCCCGGCGGCAGATATTCTCGGCGCAGGCGATGAAGCTGATCGAATCGATTGAACAGGAGGGAGGCGTTCGCGAAGGAGACCTTGACCATTTTCTGAACGCTGTGCTCGCCACATTTGGCTGGCATGGGCGCGCGCAAGTCAGCTACGCAACCTATCAGGCATTCATGACAGCACACCGCCTTGTCGCGGATATCGTGTGCTTTCCTGGCCCCCACATAAACCACCTTACACCGCGCACCCTGGACATCGACGCCGTTCAGGCCGTGATGCCTGCGCGAAACATGCCGGCTAAGGCCATCATTGAAGGTCCCCCGAAACGGGCGTGTCCGATCCTGCTGCGCCAGACCTCATTCAAAGCCCTCTCGGAATCCGTGCTGTTTCCGGAAGCAGATGGCCGGCTTCACTCGGGAACGCATACGGCCCGGTTCGGGGAAGTCGAGCAGCGCGGTGTTGCGCTGACGCCGAAGGGGCGAGCGCTCTACGACCGGCTGCTTTCGGACGTCTTCGAAGCGGTGACACCCGCGCCGGACGGATCGAATGCTGAAGAATACGGCCATGTGCTCAACCAGATATTCAATCAGTTTCCGGACGACTGGAGCTCGCTTCGGCGCGGCGGCCTTGCCTATTTCGATTATGGACCTCAACCGCATACGGAAGTCGGGGACAGCGCGGGCGCGGGCCTGGAAGACCTTATCCGGGCTGGCCGGATCGTCGCGCGCCCGATCCTCTATGAAGACTTTTTGCCCGTCAGTGCCGCAGGGATATTCCGGTCAAATCTTGGCGATGCTTCGCACAGCCGCCTGGTGGCCGAAGAGATGCAGGCTGAGTTCGAGGACGCGCTGGGCGTCCCCGTGGCGGACCCGTTCGGCCTGTATGAGATGCGGCAGGCAGAGTCCTTGCGCCTTTGTCGTTCGACCTGTCCGGAGCTGCGCGGATGACGAAGGTTCGCCCGGTGGTTCCGTTTTCCGATTTTCGCCGGCTCGGTGACGCGGGTCTGTGCCTGACTGACCCGGCAGATATCGCCCGCTATACAAAGCCAGCGCGCGGCGCGGCGGGCGAGGCCCTGTGTGTTCTGCGACCGAAAACGACCGGACAGGTCTCCGCCATTGTTGCGCTCTGCGGGCGTCTGGGACTGCCGCTCACGGTCCAGGCCGGGAATACGGGCCTTGTGGGAGATTCCACCCCCGCGCCTGGGGCCCCGGCGATCATACTTAGTCTGGAACGGATGAAAGAGCGCTTCGTGCTCAATCCGATCAATCGTTCATTAAAAGTTAGCGCCGGATTTCGTCTCTCCGAAATGAACGCCAGGCTGGCGCCTCATGGCCTGTTCTTTCCGATCGATCTCTCCTCCGACCCCATGGCGGGGGGCCTTGTTGCGTCGAACGCCGGCGGTGCGCGCTTCCTCCGCTATGGTGATGTGCGAGACCGTGTTCTCGGCCTGACCGTTGTTCTTGCTGACGAGCGCGGCACGGTGGTGCAAATAGGCCAGGGAGTCCGAAAAGATAATTCAGGTCCCGACTGGAAACAGATGTTCATCGGGGCGGGGCCGTTTCTGGGGATTGTCACCGAATGTGAATTCGACCTTGCCAGACTGCCCGCTGACCGGGTGGCTGCGCTCCTGATACCTGCCAGCGGGGCGTCAGTTGACGTAATACTTGACGAGCTGGAGCGAACGCTCGGCCCAGGCCTGACGGCCTTTGAGAGCATGTCAGACAATGCCGTTCGCCATGCGCTTGCCCATGTGCCGAATTTGCGAACCCCATTCAGGGGAGAGTTACCGCCTGGCGAGGTTCTTCTCGTGGAATTCTCACGCGACTGGCATAAGCTTCCCGGAGATGCTCCGGCGGCGGATGTTTTGAATGCGCAACTCGAAAGGCTTTGGGAGGATGAGCGTAACCTGCTTCTGGATGCTGTTCCGGGCCCGCCCGAAGACTTCTGGCGGCTGCGCCATTCTCTCAGCGAAGGCCTCAGGGCGGCCGGTCCGGTCATTGCCTTTGATCTCGCCTTCAGGCGCGACCGGGTGAACGCTTTCAAAGCCCAAATCCGGGAAGACTATTCACGCCGCTTCCCAGAACTTGAACTTTGTGACTTCGGCCATGTTGGCGATGGCGGCGTTCATCTGAACTTCATTGTACGGCAGACATCCGCCGAAGGAGAGCAAGCGCTTCGCCATTCCCTGGAGGCGTGGGTGCTTGATATCGCCGTCGGAACCTATGGCGGCACCTTCAGCGCGGAACACGGCGTCGGCCGGAAGAATCTGCAGGCCTATCTGCGGTTCACGGATCCCGCTCTGCGGCAGGCAACCAGGGCGCTGAAGGAGGCGGTGGCGCCTGTGCAGATTGGTGGTTTCCGCGCTGATTGATTCGCGTAATGAAATCCCGAGATCCAGCTCATCAGGAGGAGGGCGATCCCCAGACGGTATCCGGGCAATGAATATGACCGTCTTTGTACGTAACCGCCCTTTCACGGTCGGAGGCGAGGAATGTCGCCCCGTCGAGATCGCGGAACTCACAGCGCTGGCCCAGAATGAAGGCGGGCGCCTGCGACCACGAAGTTCCTGTCATGTTGCCGACCATCACTTTGAAGCCCAGCGCCCGGGCCGCCTTTTCCATTTCGAGCGCATGGGTGAGCCCGCCGCATTTGTCGAGTTTGATATTGATAATATCGAACAAGCCCTTCAGCGGCTTCAGGTCGCTGATATCCTGGACGCTTTCGTCTGCCGCTGTCGCAATCGGAGAACGAATGTCCCGCATAGCTTCCTCCTCGCCGATCGGGAAAGGTTGCTCAAGAAGTTTCACATCCACGGCCTCCAGCACGGGCAGAAGATCTGTCAGCGCTGACGGTGTAAAGCCGCGATTTCCATCGACGCCGAGCCAGACATCCGGCCGGGCTGCGCGCACCCCGCGCAACCGCTCGCCATCAAGCTCGTCGCCGGCGAGCTTTAACTTTATGGCTCTGGCATGCGTCATTGTTCGAGCGGTCTGTGCCATCATGGCGGGATCGTCGATGCCGATTGTGAATACCGTGGGAAGGGGACGAACGCTCTTAAGACCCGCAAGCCGCCAGGCAGGAAGCCCCTTACAGCCAGCCTCCAGTTCCCAAAGGGCCGCGTCGAGGGCGTTTCTGGCGCCGCCGGCCGGCAGCAGGTTCTGAAGGGACGTTCGGTCGATGCCGTTCTCGACGTCCGCGCGGAGATCTGAAAGCTGTTCCAGCATGTGACGCGTATCGTCCTGGCGATAATAAACACCGCAGGCCTCGCCACGGCCGCGCCAGCCCTTCATCGATAGCTCGACGACAACGAGTTCTGCATGGCTGAAGTTCTGTCCGGCAATCCGGAAGGGCTGCTTCATCGGCCATTCCTCCGCCCGGAATTCAAAATCGATGTTTCCCATTTCCGCCTCGCGATGCTGAATTGACGGAAACACTGCAGGGCAACAGCGGCGCCTGCTTAACGCAATGCCGTAACGGCTTGTCCATTTGCTAGGTCGCCCGAGTGCGGGCAAGCCGCTAAGGCGGCCGCGGCATTTGCGAAGCGCTGCTGCGTCCGACCCGACAAGCTCCGGTCCTCAACCGCAGGAGAGGCTGGTCAGGACATGGCTTGGACGACGACGCAGTTCTCGTGCCGGATCAGGCTGATCGCCGGACCGGGATTGGCCATACTCATTTATGCTAGCCTCGGTTTACTCGGGCTCGATACCGCCGCTCGCAACACCGCTGCCATCATGGGGCTCATGGCCGTCTGGTGGGCAACCGAAACCTTGCCTGTCGCGGTAACAGCCCTTTTGCCCATTGTATTGTTTCCGCTGTGCGCCATTATGCCAATTGCAGAAACCGCATCAGCCTATGCCAGTTCGACCATCTTTCTGTTCATGGGCGGGTTCATCGTAGCCCTTGCGATTGAGCGTAGTGGTCTGCATCGGCGAATAGCGCTTGGCATTATATCCATCACGGGACTGGATGGCCGGGCGCTGACAGCAGGGTTCATGCTTGCGGCTGCGTTCCTGAGCATGTGGATTTCGAATACCTCGACCACACTCATGTTGTTGCCCATCGCGCTGTCGGTCATCGACACCGTCGAAAGGGAGCATCGACTGCTGCCCGCACCGCAGCGGAGCGGATTCAGAAGCGCGATGCTGCTTGGTCTTGCTTATGGGGCATCGATCGGGGGGATGGCCACATTGATCGGTACACCCCCGAATGCGTTTCTTGCAGCTTTCATCGAGGCGGAAACAGGTGAACCCATCGGATTTGCGCAATGGATGCTGGTTGGGCTCCCGGTCACAATGATCCTTCTCCCCCTTTGCTGGTTGTTTCTGACGCGAGTCCTCTACAAGATCGACTTCAGGGTGCCGGCGGCCCTTAAGAAAAGCATTCTGGACGAGATTGCGCAGCCAGAACGCTGGTCAAGCGCAGAAAAGCGGGTGGCGGGTCTGTTCGTCGTTCTTGTGGTGGGCTGGCTCCTGCGCGAACAGTTGCGCCTGCTTCCCGGGCTGGCGAGTTTGTCCGATACGGCGATCGCGATTGCGGTTGCGATCCTCGCCTTCATCATTCCGGACGGAGAGCGCGAAGGCGCACTTCTAAATTGGGATGAAGCCAACAGGCTTCCATGGGGCGTATTGTTGCTGTTCGGGGGCGGACTTGCCCTGGCGGACGGGATGTCTTCCTCCGGCTTAACGATATGGATAGGAGAGCAGCTTGCGCCCCTTACGGGCCTGCATCTGACCCTGCTTGTGGGCTTCTCTGTTCTTCTGGTGATCTTTCTCACGGAAGTGACAAGCAATCTCGCGACAACAGCGGCTGTTCTCCCTGTGATGGCGGCTCTCGCAGAAGACAGCTCTGCCGGCCTTATGATTCTGCTCGTTCCGGTGACCCTTTCGGCGAGTTGCGCTTTCATGTTTCCGGTAGCAACGCCGCCAAACGCGATTGTCTATGGCGCCGGCGGCCTTCGAATCGCAGCTATGATGCGTGCCGGCATTGTCCTTAATCTGATTGCAGCAGGTGTGCTCGTGCTCGTGGCAACCGGTTGGGTCGGAATCATATTTTAGGGGGAAAGGTCCCGGCGGCTTTCTGTAGCCAGCGGTCTGATTCGGAACCGAAGTTTCTTTGCCCTGCGGCACGGGCTGTCCTGACGTCCGGAATCTGAGGGTTCGTAGCCAGAAGGGACCGGAGCCTGGAAGCGGTAACTGATCCGGACCCGGAGCGGCCAACAGAAACGAGGGAGCCTTTTCACCTGGCAGATATCTGCGATGCCTGGGGCCAGGCGCAATAATCGGCTGCGTAGTAGCCGCCGGGTCTGAGGTTTCCGGATCGGCCGGGGCCGCCGAAGGGCAACTGGCTGCTCGCGCCGACTGTGGGTCGGTTGAGATTCAGTATTCCTGCGCGAACCTCCTGGCGGACTCTTTGCCAGATATCATCATCCTCACAGACGAGGCTGGCCGACAGGCCGAAGCGGGTTGCATTGGCAAGGTCAATGGCCCCTTCGAGCTTGTCTGCCTGGTATATCTGAAGCAGCGGCGCAAAACATTCTTCGTCCGGCGCTGCCCCGGCTTGCATATCGATGAGACCCGCCGTCGCGAAGCCGAACCGGGGGTCCGGTTGCCGGAGAGAAACGATCTGGCGTCCGCCTGATCTAGTCAGAAGGTCCTGGAAGGCAACCGCTTTCCGGGCCGCGTCTGCGCTGACCAAAGGCCCCATGAACGCGTCTTCCTGATGCCAGGGCCCAATGGGCAGGTTCTGCGCGCGTCCGGCAATTGACTCGATTACACGGCGCGCGAAGGTCCCGGCGGGCAGGATGAGACGGCGGGCGCAGGAGCATCTCTGACCGGTTGTTAAATAGGCGGACTGGATCGCGAGATCGGCCGCTGTCTCGACATCCGCCGGTTCCCAAATGATGATTGGATTATTGCCGCCGAGTTCGAGCGCAAGAACGACCTCTGGGCGGCCGGCGAAATGCTTGTGAATAAACCGGCCCGCCGCTTCCGATCCGGTAAACAGCAGACCATCAATATCGCAGTTCAGCAGGGCGCCGCCGGTGTCGCGGCCGCCCTGAACGAGGTTCAGACATCCAGTCGGCAGGCCCGCAGTTTCGAAGGCCTCCACCATGATCGGCGCAACCGAAGGGGCCAGCTCGGAGGGCTTAAACACGCAGGTGTTTCCAGCGAGCAATGCCGGGACGATGTGCCCGTTTGGCAGGTGGCCTGGAAAGTTGAAAGGGCCCAGAACGGCCAGCACGCCGTGTGGGCGATGCGTCAGTTCGAGACGGCCAAAGTCGGTAGGCCGGCACTGTTCGCCCGCGCGATCGGCTTGGGCTGAAATAGCAACAGACACCTTGGCGGACATGGCATCGGCTTCGGCCAGCGACTCGCTGATGAGTTTCCCCATGTCCCGGCTGATAGCCGTCGCAATATCCGCTCGCCGGACCCGGAGCTGTTCGGCGTAGCGTACGAGAATTGCCTGCCTTTCCGATTGGGCGTGCGCGGACCAACCCCTGAACGCCGTGCGGGCGGTTTGAACGGCGTGGGCAACCTGATCGGTCGTTGCGGCGTTTCCGGACCAGACAATGTCTCCGGTTGCCGGGCAGTGTCGCGCCAGCATGGCGCCATTTCCTGCGACCCATTCGCCCCCAATAAAGTTGAGGGGAGAGGTTGGCATGGAAGCGGGTATTCGGAATAAATCCGTCATGGGATGGTTAGTGGCTTTGTGCGCGGCAATTCGGAACGCCAGAGCGAGTTCCTGCCGTTAAGAGAACTGGATGCCGGCCTGGTGCGAGAAAGTCCGCGACATAGCCTGGACAGGCTACGGACCCATGCCTTTCCGTGAACGCGCCGACACAGGCCCGGAATCCGTCAAACGAGGCGTTGGTGAGCATCGCAAGGCTGGCCGTCGGGGCGGGTTTAGAGACCGCGAGCGCGACGGGGCGGGCGGTCTGCCAGCACGGCAATGCGCCGATGGTCGCAATCAGAAGGGGGCCGCCATCGGCCAGATCCACCAGATTCGCGCAGCGGAAACCCTCCTGTTCAAGCAGCGACAGGGCGCCTGAAGCGGTCGGGTGTGTGCGGCCGATGGCGGCCGCTGCTTCTACGCTCAGTGTGCGTATGTCGATTTCAAGCCCTTCATAGGCGTCGAGAATGAACTTTGCGCCATCCCGGGCAAGGCGTGCGTCGCATTGCTGGTAGGGTATCGAAAGCCGGTTCCGCCAGACGTTCTCATAGAACGGGGCGCGTCCTTCCGCATCACTCCAGCCGCGAAGCTGCGCAACAATGGGCCGGTCGAATAGGTGCTTACGTGCGCCCATCAGCATATAACGCGCCCGCGCCAGAAAGCGCCCGGCGCCGGACGCCCGGTGATCTGCCCGCAGAAAGAGCGAGCCGACTTCCGTATATCCGGCGAGCGTCCGCTTCAGGACGAGGTTAGCCGGACCGCCCGGGCGGTCGCCATGCCATTCAAAATCCGCACACAGAAAGTCATCGGTGCTGACGCGTGTCTTCACGCTTGCACATCCGACGAGGTCGCCTGTCTCGAAAGACTCCATGATCAACAGGAACACCTGGCTCTCCGAATGCGCCGGCTGCGCAAAGGAGGCTTCGCTTTTACCGATCAGGGCCTCGATGAATCGGGCGTCTGGCTGAAGGCTGGTGAGCCCCGCCCCAGCGCGCATACTGAGCGCAAGCACGCCGTCCATATCGGATGCGCAGACGGGCCTGATGCCATATTCCGCCGCTTTCCTCATGAATGCGTCCGGGCGAGCGGGCGGCCCGTCGCGTCAAATCGGGCAAGACCGGAATCGAGTCTGGCGATCGCTTCGTCGATTTCTTCGGGACGAACGTTCAGCGGCGGCGCGAGACGGACAACATTGTCGCCAGCAACGCCAACGAGCAGTCCGCCGTCCCGCAAGGAATCGCGCATCTCCGTGTTGGTAATCCCGCTCATCTTAAAGCCCGTAAGCAGGCCTTTTCCTCGGATCTCGGCGATGAGCGCCGGATATCGGTCGCGCAGACGATCAAGCCCCTTCCTGAGTTGCTCAGACCGGGCGCGCACGCTTTCCAGGAAACCGGCCGCCAAGAGTTGATCGAGGACGGCAGCGCCGACAGCCACGGCAAGTGCGTTCCCGCCATAAGTTGTCCCGTGTGTGCCGGGCGTCATGTGTCGGGCGACAGCCTCT
Source organism: Hyphomonas sp. NPDC076881 (assembly GCF_050269995.1). NCBI lineage: Bacteria > Pseudomonadati > Pseudomonadota > Alphaproteobacteria > Hyphomonadales > Hyphomonadaceae > Hyphomonas > Hyphomonas sp. NPDC076881. The sequence goes on from NZ_JBNNJJ010000007.1 coordinate 25,748, forward strand.
GTAGCGAGGCACATTCCCAGCGGAAAGCCGCCGCCAACGCCTTTCGCGACCGCCATGATATCGGGTGCCGCCTTGTCGCTCCATTGGTGAGCGAACAGTTGCCCGGTTCGCCCGGCGCCGCATTGCACCTCATCATAGATCAGGAGCACGCTGTGCTCGTTGCAGAGACGACGAATAGCCTCGAGGTAGTCCGGCGGTGCGGCCCGCAGACCGCCTTCGCCCTGGACAGGCTCAATCAAAATCGCTGCGGTGTTAGGCCCCACCAGCGTCGTAAGGGCGTCCATATCGCCGAATGGCGCCTGGACATAACCGGGCAGCGGTGGGCCGAAGCCTTCCAGGTATTTCGGATTTCCCGCTGCGTTGACAGATGCGTAGGAGCGTCCGTGAAAGGCGCCTTCAAAGCCGATTACATCGATGCGATCAGGCCGTCCGTTTGCCGCATGATATCGGCGGGCGCTCTTCAACGCGCACTCCACCGATTCACCGCCAGAATTGGTGAAGAAGACCCGGTCTGCAAACGTCAGATCACAATAGCGCTCCGCCAGTTCCGATTGTCCGGGTACATCGAACATATTGCTGAGGTGCCACAAGCTTCGGGCTTGGGTGTAAAGCGCCTCCACGAGTGCTGGATGGGCATGGCCGAGCGTGTTGACGGAAATGCCAGCGATAAAATCCAGATAGCGCCGTCCGTTTGCAGCGGTCAGCCAGCTGCCCTGACCGGAGGTGAATCGAATATCCGGTGGGGAATATGTCGGGAAAATACTGTTTCGGTTCATCGTGGTGTCCTGAGTTGCGGATCCAAGAGCGCGTCTGGATTAGCTCAGATGAAATTGGCGGGCATTTCTAAGCAATCTGCTGGTGGCTTTTCGCAATATGCATCATGCGCCCTCTTTCGAATGCCCCTTCGGCGATGTTTGGGCGTCCGAAACCCCAGGCCGCCCTCAGGTCCAGGGTGGGCGACGATATAGGCAGCGCAGCAGCAGCGCAGTGGCCGCGCGCTTCTATAGACGGAACGCTTTATACGTGCCTTCCGGCGCTGCCTCAGCCGGTGGAGCTGGCTAAACAACCCTGTAAGGCCCGGAATGTCACGGCCGGAACGGCCGCTGCATATAAATTGAGGGAGGGCGCGCCGGGGCGCGTATCCTCAGTAAACAAGGCCCCACCCGACGAGAAGGACAGCCCATGAAGACGCTCCGTCAGAGACGGGTTCTCGGACCTGGCTTACTCCTGCTGACGGTGTCGGCCTGCGCGAGTGTGCAGCCTGATGCAGGCTTCCCTGACATCAGCAAGGTGGTTGAGGCGCGGACAGGGGCGGCGCCTGTTTGGACGCGGAGCCAGGCGAGCCGGGCAGAGGCTGACGCCGCAGCGGACCGGCTGCTGGAAGAACGTGTCGGAATGGATGAAGCGGTGGCAGTGGCCTTCCTCACCAGTCCCCGCCTGCAGGCCGAACTTGAAGTGCTGGGGATAGCGCGCGCCGATCTGATATCTTCTGTGCTTCCACCTGCGCCCTTTCTTGAAGTTTCAAGGCCAGCCAGCGGAAACACCCTGAGCCTTGACGTATCTGCGTCCCTTCTCGATCTGATCTTCTGGCCGCAGCGCGCGCGGGCGGGCAAGGCCGCGATGGAGGCGGCGCAGGCGCGCGCTGCTGCTGCCCTGGCAGACGCCGCGGCAGACGTACGCATCGCGTTTATCGAGCACATTGCCGCAGTGCAGGCACTCGACCTTTACCGGCAAGCGGAGGCGGCCGGGCAGGCGGCGCAGCTGGCGGCAGAAGCCATGTTTGAGGCGGGTAATATCGCGCGGGTGGATTATGACCGTCAGAGGCAATTCGCCGCGCAGATGACGGCAGAGCGCATGGGCGCCGAGGCGCAGGTCGGGCCAACGCGGGAACGGCTGATCGCCAGACTGGGCCTGACGCAGGAACGCGCGGAAAAGCTGCAGCTGGTCTCACGCCTGCCGGCACCCGCAGAAGCGGCGCTGGATACCGGGCGGCTGATCGGGGCGACCATGAATGACAGCCTTCAGGTCGCAGCTGCCGAAGCGGATATGCGACAGGTGGCAGCAGGCCGCGGCCTGCGCAATATCGAAGCGCTGATAGGGGATGCGGAGTTCGGCGCAGAATTTGAGCGCGATGGCAGCTGGTCTGACGAGTCCTACAGCCTTGGCCTGGCTTTGCCGGTTGATCTGGGGGTGGCGGGCCGTCAGCGGGTTGCGTCTGAAATGCGCCAGGCTCTTCAGACGCTGTACCAGGCGCGGCTCGACAGCCTGGCAGAGATCCGCTCATCAGCCCAGACCGCAGAAAGCGCGCGCGCTCTGGCCCTGTTCCACCGTGAAGTTTCCCTGCCGGTTTCCGCAGACGTGTTTGATGGCGTGGTGCGCGACTTCAACGCGATGCAGATCGGCATGTTCGAACTGCTGCAGTCCCGCCGTGACCGTGTGGATGCGGGGCGCGACTATCTGGACGCCGTGACGGATTATTGGCGCGCACGGGCGGAACTGGAGCGGCACGTGCGCGTCGGCGACTTTGAGTCCGGCGCGGTTCCCGGAAACGGAGAGGAGCATCCGCAGTCGGATGACAATCCGGCGGAAGACAGTCCGGCCGATCACCATCAGCATCAGGGGCACGACCACGGATGAGCAAGATCAGACTCAGCAGGCGCGATGCCCTTACAGTCGCCGGACTCGCCGTGGTAGGCGCTGGTATGGCAGCGGGCAAAGCATCCGCGCAGACTGCGGGCAACCAGTTCCACCATGCCCGGACAGTTGAGCCGGGCAATTATCCCCCGGGCGTCCCAGGCGAGGACTACACGCCGGTGATCACACCAAATGGGGCGACGTTGCCTTATAAGGTCGCTGGCGGCGTGAAGGTGTTCCACCTGATTGCCGAAGAAGTGCAGCATGAGTTCGCGCACGGCCTTAAGGCGACCTGCTGGGGGTTCAATGGACGGGTGCACGGCCCCACCATCGAGGCCGTCGAAGGCGACCGGGTGCGCATTTATGTGACAAACCGGCTGCGGGCGCCCACCTCCATACACTGGCATGGCCTGATCCTGCCTTCGGGGATGGACGGTGTCGGGGGGCTTTCCCAGCCCCTGATCCAGCCCGGCGAAACCTTCCGCTACGAGTTTCCCCTCGTGCAGCACGGCACCCACATGTATCATTCTCATCATGATGAGATGACCCAGATGGCGCTGGGGATGATGGGTATGTTCATCATTCATCCGCGCCGTCCGAAGCGCCGCGTGGACCGGGACTTTGCCATCATGCTGTCGACCTGGAAGGTTCGCCCCGGTGCGCGCAGGCCCGATCCCAACGAAATGACTGACTTTAACATTCTGACCTTCAACGCCAGGGCGTTTCCAGGCACGGAGCCTATGGTGGTGCGTCAGAATCAACGGGTACGCATGCGCGTGGCCAACCTTTCGGCGATGGACCATCATCCGTTCCACCTGCATGGCCACACGTTTCAGGTCGTCGGCACTGATGGGGGGGAGATCCCTGAGACCGCCCGCTGGCCGGAGGCAACGATCCTCATACCTGTCGGTTCTGCACGGACGATTGAATTTGTAGCGGACAATCCCGGAGACTGGGCGGTTCACTGCCATATGACCCACCATGTGATGAACCAGATGGGGCATGACCTTGAGAATATGGTGGGCGTGGATCAGTCCGCCTTCTCCGGCCTCGTGGGCGACCTGGTCCCGGGCTATATGGCGATGGACGGCAATGACATGGCCGCCCATGGCAAGCATGTCGAAATGGGCCATATGCGTATCCCGGACAATGCTATCCCGATGGTGGGCGCACAGGGCCCCTTCGATCACATCGGTATGGGCGGCATGTTTACTTTGCTGAAGGTGCGCCCCGGAATTACCAGCTACGAAGATCCGGGCTGGTATCAGGCACCCGAAGAGACAACCGCGCGACTCGCACGCGCCGATGAGATCCAAAAGGACGGTATCGACATATGATCACAATCAGGAGACACCAGATGATTAGTACACGTATTATTGCGATCAGCCTTGCGGTAGTAGCCTTTACTTCTGTTCCCGCGATTGCCCAGGGGCATGGGCATGGCAGTTCGCATACGTCACATGGCGGCATGAAGGGCGTTTCCGCCTCTGTGCCGGCCAATGGAGAGATCGTCAAAGGCAGGGTGGAAAAACTCGTCCTCGAATTCGAGCACCCTATGGTTCCCAAATCCGTGCAACTGATGACCGAGGGGATGGAGCGCATTGAGATCGACGCGCAGTTGCCGGTAAAGCCGGTGGAGCGTGTCGAGATCCCACTCAAAGAAACGCTGGAACCGGGCGGTTACCAGGTCAGCTGGCGCGCTGGCGCGGACGACCACGAAATGACCGGCTCCTTCACATTTGCGGTCCGATGACCCGGCAGGGGCGGGCCTGCGGGATCGGCCCGGCTTTCTAACGGCGCTGGTCTGTTTTCAGAGCGTCCGCCAGAACTTTCCGCGCCCGGTACAGGCGGTTCTCGACCGCCTTGGCTGTCATACCGAGGATTGCGGCAGTTTCCGACATTGAAAGGCCCTCCATCGCCGTCAGGATGAGGGGCGCTTTGAGCCCGTCCGGCAGCTGCAATATCGCGGCTTCCACAGCGCGCAGCTCATCACGTTCTGCTGCGATGATCTCTGGACCTGGAAGAGGGGATGCAGGATCCACGGGCTCATCGAGCCGGCTGGTGCGCGGCCCGAAAACAAGGCTCCGGATTTTCGCCCGCCGGGCTGTATCGCGGCACTTGTTGAGGGCAATTGCTCTCAGCCAGATGTCGAAGGATCTGTTCGTGTCGAAGCGGGCAAGAGCCTTCCAGGCAGAAATGAAGGTCAGCTGGACGACCTCATAAGCTTCGTCGCTGTCCCCGGTGTAGCGGCGCGCGAAGCGATAGAGGCTTTCCTTGTGCCGGCGCATCAACAGGGTGTAGGCACGCTCCTCTCCGGCGCGTGCCCGGCGGACGAGGTCCGCATCCTGTCCGGCAGGTTCGTGACTCACAATTCCTGTTCGGTCAGATAGGCCGTGACGGTGGCGTCAAACCTTGTCTGCTGCTCTGGGGTAAGTGTCTCGCGGATTTCGAAGACATATCGGATGGTCTCCATCTGAAGCTCCCCCATGGCAAGGTGGAAATCCTCGATGGCGGCCTGGACTTCGGCGCTGAGCTGGCGATCTGTCTCAATGCTGGCGGCGAGGCGGGCGTTGGCGGCCCGCATCTCATTTTCCCGCCTTTGGCGTTGAGCTGAATAACGCGCTTCGATTTCCGCCACCTGAGCACGTTGCTGGCTCGTGAGCCGCAGATCCCGATGGATCATCTGATGCAGGGAGGGTTCCTGATCGCGCGAGGCGAAATAGGTGGTCGTAGACCAGGCGGCAACGGTGCCCGCCAGGGCGGCCAGCAGGAAGCTGACGAGGAGATAAGTTCGGGCAGACTGGATCATGAGTGTTTCGCAAGCAGCGTTGAGGGGGCCAGCGGCGTGTTGGCCGAGAAAACGGCCATATCATGGAAGTCCTGTTGGGAAGGTGTACTGACCACTGCGGTCGCAAAGCCCATCAGCAAGGCAAAGACGGTTGCCGTCAGCGGTAGCGTACGCACCAGTCCAATGGCGAAATTTTCGCGCTTTGCGTCGATGCGGTTCCATACATCCGCCTCCAGTTGGGAAAGGTCAGAGCTTGCCGGTCTTTCGGAAAGGCGGGTCAGAAGGCGATCAACCTCAGTCATGCGAATATCCTGTGTTCCTTCACTGAGTACGCTGCCGGAGCGCGGCCCCCTCAGAAATTGTGCAGCGAGTAAGGCCCTGCGGTCAAACCCGACAATTTTGTAACAAAAGCGTGAGGGAAGGCTCATACCCGGACGTACACCTATTGACGCGGACATTCAGTGCTGCGTGAGCCGTGGCCGCCTGGGAGGGGTCATTCCATCTTTTGACGCATGAAAACATGCAAATTCATCCTGCCATGAGTCCGTATAAGGATTGGCGGATCCTTCAAGAAGGATAGAAACATTGCATTGCATTACTGCCAGACTGCTTGCCGCAACAATGCTTGCGGGAAGTGGAGGAACAGGTTTGGCTTTCGCTCAGGAAGCTGAGGCTGACACATCCGCCCTCTCCATGGAGGCTGTCCGGGTCACGGGGAGCCGAATCCAGAGACAAGACATTACCGGACTCGGGCCGGCAACGGTCATGGACCGTTCGCAGATCGAGATGACCGGTGTGGTCGCCATCGAGCAGCTGCTCGAGCGTCTTCCTGCGACGGCGGGATTTGCGGGCAACCAGACAAATGCCTACTGGACGTCCAACGGCTACGGGACGACGCAGGTGAACCTGCGCGGACTTGGGGTTAACCGCACGCTGGTCCTCCTGAATGGCCGCCGCGTCGTCAGTGGGGGCACGGGGGCAAACAGTTCGGTCGACCTGTCAGTTATCCCGGTGTCTGTTATTGAGCGTATCGAGGTACTGAAGGACGGTGCGTCGGCGATTTACGGCGCAGATGCCGTTGCCGGTGTCGTCAACATCATCACGCGGGAATTCGAAGGCTTCAACACCAGCGGACGCTACGGCATTACGGCAGAGGGGGATGGCGCCGAATACAACGCCGACGCCATCTGGGGTATCGTCTCAGATCGCGGCAGCTTGAACGCCTCGATCAGCTACCAGAAGACTGAAGCCGTCAACATGGCCGACCGTGCAGCCTGTTCCCTGCGGGAAGCCGGTGGCAGCCTGGAATGCTATGGCAGCTCGGCAACGATCGGCGGCCGCGCGCTTCTGGCGGACGGCTCCCGGGTCAACTTCAATCAGGTTCCCGGCGGTGACGGTGACTTCTACGAGCCCTATTCAGCAGGCGCGCACAACTTCGCCTCCTTTCCGTACCTGAACGCCGTCAACCCGATCGAGCGTGTCTCTTTCACCTCGTTCGGCCGGCTGAACCTGACCGACGAGATCGGGCTGTTCACCGAATTCCTTTACACCAATCGCCAGTCTGAACAGCTCGCGAGCCCCGGCAGCCTGACCAACATTGCCATCGCAGCAGACCATCCGACGAACCCGACGGGACAGAATCTTATTCTGGAAAGCCGCCGCCTTCTGGAGCAGGGCCCGCGGTATTTCTTTCAGGATGTCGATACCTGGCGCTTCGTTGCCGGTCTTGATGGCACCCTGGCGAATGGCTGGGCCTGGGAGGTTGCTGCCAATTACGGGCGCAATACGGGCGTAGACGGATCAACGAACATTGCTAACAAGCAGCGTGTCGCCGAAACGCTTGACACTTCGCGCTGCAGCAGCACGCCCGGCGCAGCGATCCCGTGTGGCGACTATCTCGGCTACGGCGATCTCACGCCTGAAGTGCTCGACTACATCTTCTTCACGATGCGCGGCACGGGTGGCAACGAGCAGACCAGCCTGACGGCAGATATCACGGGCGACCTGTTCAAGCTTCCTGCCGGCGCGCTGGCCTTTGCGCTGGGCGGCGTTTACCGCAAGGAGAAGGGCTGGCGTGATCCCGATCCGCTGACAGTACTTGGCATCGCCAACACCAACCAGCAGGAACCGATCTCCGGCGAGATCGCCGCCAGCGAGGTCTATCTCGAAGTCTCCGCCCCGTTGCTCGCCGATCTGCCCTTGGTCGAGAAGCTCACCCTGGACGCCGCTATTCGCTATTCGGATTACGATGTCTTCGGCGGTGACACCAACTACAAGCTGGGTCTCGACTGGCAGGTCACTCCTGCTGTTCGCGCGCGGGCAACCTTCGGCACGGCATTCCGCGTGCCCAGCGTTCCCCAGCTCTTCGGAGGTGTCGGCGAGGGCAACCTGACGACCACTGATCCGTGCAGCGGTTATTCATCTCTGCCGGGAGGGTCGGTCATTGCGGAAAACTGCGCCGCGTCGGGTGTGCCGGCAGGTTATGTACAGCTCGGAAATACAATCCTTACACAGACGGGCGCCAATCCGAACCTGAAGCCGGAAAGCGCCGAGTCTCACACGATAGGCGTGGTCTGGCAGCCCGTGTTCGCAAATGGCCTTACGCTGACGGCGGATTATTTCAGCATAGAGATCGAGGATGCGATCCGCTCTATCCCCGGCTCGACCAAGCTTTCGGTCTGCTACAATTCCCAAAACCTGAGCCATCCGTTCTGCAGTGCAAGCCATTTCACGCGCAATCCGGTGACCGGCGAGGTGAACTACCTTTCCGCCCAGCCGGTGAACACCGGTAGTGAAACGGTGGCGGGGGTCGATCTCGCCGCAATTTACGGTTTTGATCTTCGCGGCCTCGATGCCAGTCTCAACGCCAACATCACCTACCTCGATACCTATGAAGTTACGCCCTTTCCGGGCGCTGACCCGCTGGTGTTCGATGGATTTATCGGTGGGGGCAATGGCGGCTTTCCTGAGTGGCGCGGTTCCGGCAGCTTCAGCCTGTCAGGGGACAAATGGTCGACGGCCTACACGATGCAGTGGATCGGCGAAGCGACCGACTTCAACGCCGCGCCCGGCGCCATTGGCTATAGCACGCCGAACGTGTTCTACCACAACGTCCAGGGCACTTACCGTCTTACCGAGAAAGCCTCGCTATCGCTCGGTGTGGATAATCTGTTCAACGAAAGCGCCCCGTTTATCGCAAGCTGGACGGACGCCAATACCGATACCATGACGTACGATCTGATGGGGCGCCGGTTCTACATGCGTCTCAACTATCGCTGGTTCTGAGGGATCGCCGGGCGGGGAAACCCGCCCGGCCGCCACTGGGGAGGTGGGAATGAAGCCGGTAACCCTGTTCCGAAAGATGCATAGATGGGCGACACTGATCATTGGTGTGCAGGCAGTTTTATGGACACTGGGCGGGGTCTACATGACTGTGATCCCGCTTCCCATCATTCATGGCAAGCATATGATGTCGGATGTTCAGCCAGCGGAAATTGACTGGGCACGGATCGACATCGATCCTGGACTGGTTCTGCTCGCAAATCCTGATGCCCATCATGTCCGCCTCACGATGTTTGATGGCGAACCTGTCTATCAGGTGATGGGCGAACGCCATTCGCTCATCAGCGCTGAAACGGGGAAGGTGGTTTCGCCCGTCTCCGAGGAGTCCGTCCGCCGGGTCGCGCGAACAGATTTTGCCGGAGACGCAGAAATCATCGCGGTCTCGCTGATTGAGGAGGACGTGCCTCTGGAAATTCAGAACGCGACCCCGCCGCTCTGGCGCGTAGATTTCGCAGGCTGGAACCAGCCGAGCTTCTTCTATTCCGCTGAGACCGGCCAGTTCGTGTCGCGGCGCCACAATCTCTGGCGCGGCTTCGACATCGCCTGGATGTTCCATATAATGGACTACAAAGACCGCACGGATATGGACAACTGGCTGCTCAGAATAATGACCGCCATCGGCCTCTTCAGTGCCCTGGCCGGCATGGGCCTGTTGATCTACCGGTTGGGAGGCCGCAAGCGGCCGGAGGCAGCCCGATGATCTTCCTCCGGTGGCTCCACAAATGGCTGGGTCTCATCGTCGGGGTTCAGATGACGCTCTGGATGCTCAGCGGTTTCGCCATGGCGGCCATGAGCATGCATCAGGTCAAAGGCAGCGACCGTCGCAGCGAAGCCGCGCGCCCTGCGCTCGATCGCAAGGTGCAGCCCCTGGCGGCCATCCGGACCTCAGTGGAAGGAGCGCAGTCGGTTGAGCTGCGCGATGGTCCTGACGGGCCCGTCTATCATATCGTGACGCCTGCAGGCATTACGCTGCTCGATGCATATACCGGCGCTCCTTATGAAATTACGGCAGAGCGGGCGCGGGCGTCCGCGGCCACAGACTATTTCGGTCCCGGCAAGCCGGTTTCGGCAGAGCCGCTTACCGCGCCCTTCACAGAACTGCGCAAGCATGCCGGGCCGGTGTGGCGTGTGAACTTTGATGATGACCGCCATACCACGCTTTACATTGACGCCAGCACCGGCCTCGTGCTGGAGCGGCGCAACGATATCTGGCGCGTGTTCGATGTGTTCTGGATGCTCCACACGATGGACTATGTGGGCCGGGACAATTTCAACAATCCTCTGGTGATTATTGCCGGACTTGCAGCGCTCTGGCTTTCCGTGAGTGGTTTCATCCTGCTCTTTTCGAGCTTCCGCAGGGGTGATTTCGACGTCTGGTCTGCCCTCCGGCGGCTGCGGGGGGATACGGTCGTCGGCGCCGTTCGGGCGCCGGGCAGGGAGGTAAGTAATCTCGCTTTCGCTCCGGGGCTTTCCTACTTCGATGCCTTCGCCAGAAATGGTTTGGACCTGCCATCGAGTTGTGGCGGCGCGGGAAGCTGCGGGCAATGCGTCATCCGGCTTGGCTCAGAGGTCAGGGCAGGAAAGGATGAGCTGAAACATATATCCGCAGCTGACCTGGAACAGGGGTGGCGGCTGGCATGCAGGCACCGTGTCCGCCCGGATGCAGACGTGGAAGTGCCTGCCGGCGTGATCGACAATGAAATAATCAGTGGGCAGATCACTGGCGTGCGGTTTTTGGCGCCCTTCATCAAGGAGATCCGCATCCGGCTTGATCAGCCGCTCCACCAGCCATTTGTCGCCGGCCAGTATGTTCAGCTGCTTGTGCCGCCCGGAGATATCCGGGTGGACCGAACTGGCTTGCCAGACGCATGGCTCTGCAGCTGGTCGAAACTGCCGGAAGAAATCACGACCTCCGGGGCACAGGAGGTACGCAGAATTTATTCCATTGCGATCGCCCCGCATGAGCATGGCCGGGATTTGGTGCTAAACGTTCGCCTTGTGTCCCCTTACAGCGTGGAGACGCCCTGGGGGCGTGGATCGAGCTATGTCTTCTCCTTGCTTGCCGGGGACGCCGTAAGATTGTGCGGGCCGTTTGGACGGTTCGCTCCATCCGCACACGCCAGCTCGCTTGTTCTGATCGGAGGCGGTTCTGGGATGGCGCCGCTGCGCTCCATCATCCGGCATGAATATTCCCCGCAGGGACAGAAACGTCCGGTGCGGTTATTTTACGGTGCGCGGCAAGTGAAGGATATTCTCTATCGGGAAGAATTCGACCAGCTCCAGGAGGCGGCGGCCGGGTTTGACTGGGTCGTCGCCGTCTCTGACGGGCCCGATGATGCGGATGTCTGGAAGGGGCCGCGCGGTTTTATTCACGAGGTTGCCAGAGGAGGGATTTCGAAGGACCTCGGAAACCTGGATGGCGCGGAATTTCTGATCTGCGGTCCTCCCGCCCTGATTGAGGCTTCCAGAGAGATGCTGTTGACGCTGGGAATTCCACGAAGCAGGATTCGATGCGAAGATTTTGGTGTTTAGCTCGGCGCTGAATTTTCCGGTTTGTCAGAAGTCGGACAATATGATTGATCTCAGGCGCGGCCTACATATTGGGGGCTGCCGCCGGCCGGGATCTGCATTTCCGGTTGACTGCAGAAGAATTTGACCAGATTGCAGCGCTGCTTGAACCGCTGAAGGCTGGCGGGCTGACCTGTTCTTCCCCTTCTGAATATATACGCCCCGGATACATTGTGTGGCGGCTGGCCGGAGAGGAAGTTCATCGGGTTGAGATGCATACGCTCTGCTATGCCGATGGCGACCGTCCGCTCGCGAAGAATGCGGACACGGCCTGTCGGTTGATGGAGGGATGGGGGAAGGCGCGGTATGTGGCCCCGGTTATTCCGCCGCTCGGTATGTTGCGGATCGAACATCGCTATTGGGGAAATATTCTGGCCGCCTGGCAGGTGGGCGCAGACGGGCGGGCCATGCGGCGGGCCGACGGGGCAGAAGAGGCCTTTGTTGTTTCTCCGGAACAGTTCAGCGAGCTGAGGACGCGGTTTGATGAGGGGTGCGTTTCAGGGCGCCTCCGACCGCATCTCCGCGTGACTGCATATCAAACATACCCCCCCTGGAGCTGACGGACATCCATGAGGGTAGGACCGGCGCCGTGCCGGAGCGCTCAATTCAATCGCCGGCGGCATCCGTACGGATTGAGGCGAGCGCCTCTTTCAGCATTTCATCTTCTGCAGCGACAAGAGGCGACCTGATGGCGATATCCGGGACGACGCCGCGAGCATTGGCGTTGCCGCCGGGCCGGATAATGTGCGCCTTCGGAAAATTTACGATGATGCCGGTTCGGGAGAGCGTGAACTGCTCCATCGCGCCATAGGTGCTGGCGCGATCAGACGTTTCTTCGCCGAGGATGCGGGCGAATCCATAGTCCTGCGCGAGGGCGGCGACCGTCACCGTATTCGAGTAGGAATGCCGGTCGATCAGCAGATACACCTTGCCTTCAAAGCGCTGACCTTCGCGCGGCTGTGTGTCTCCAAGGTCGAAGTCGACCACGTCGCCGGGTTTGGCTTCTGCAAAGGCGGCAAACTGCGCCGAGATCGAACCCGTGTCGCCGGGCGTCAGGCGGCGTGCATTTGAAGCGGTGGCTTGAGCGCTGACGCGGAGAAGGAAGTTCGAGGCAAAGCGAAAAGGTTCATCGGCAAACCAGGCGACCATATGATCGCTGAAGGAGTTGTCGCCCCCGGGATTGCTCCGAACATCGATCAGCACAGCAGGGACGCCAGCTTCGAGTGATGGGATACATTCTGGATAATCGGAAAAATCACATTATTTCGATCACATCATGCAGGGAGAGTGATCAATAAAAGGGTATTTTATCGATCATGATGTGCCAGGACGGGGTTCGTTTGAGGCGTCATGAAGGAAATGGGCTCGATGGCTGTAGCTGCAGGTAATCCAGCGCGCGCTTTGTCATCCCACCGGGGCGGGGGCAGGCCAGATCATCGCGCAGGCAATTGAGCAGTTCCTGCGAAGGGCGCGGGAGTCGCCAGACTGATACATCGCATACCGATACGGCCGGAATCCACGTCCGGGAGGGCGAGACAATGATGCCGGATACGGCTGCGTCTGCGATCAGGCAGAGCTTGTCATTCTGCCTGAGCCGGGATTGCGGCCGGTCCATTCCCGGCCCGGTCCCTGCGCCGGATGCCATGCATGATCCGGTATAGCGCCGGCAGAACAATCAGGGTAAGGAGCGTTGAAGAGACGATACCGCCGATCACCACCGTGGCCAAAGGCCTCTGGACTTCGCTGCCCGCACCGACATTGAACGCCATAGGCACAAAGCCGAGACTTGCGACGAGGGCGGTCATCAGGACTGGCCGCAATCGCTCTGCGGCTCCCTCACGGATGGCCGCCACGAGATCCATGCCCGCTCCGCGCCTGGCCTTGATGAAGCTGAGCATCACGACGCCGTTGAGTACGGCCACGCCTGACAGGGCGATGAATCCCACGCCTGCAGAGATAGAGAGCGGCATGTCCCTGAGGGCCAGAGCAGCGACGCCGCCCGTCAGGGCGAGGGGGACACCGGAGAACACAATCAGGGCATCACGCGCCGTGCCGAACAGCATCATCAACAGACCCAGGATGAGCAGGAGCGCGACCGGGACAACGATGGCGAGCCGGTTGCTGGCCGACACCAGCTGCTCGAACGTGCCGCCATACTCGATCCAGTAACCGGGCGGAGCAGCGACATTGGTTGCGACAGACGCCTGAAGCTCCTCCACAAATGAGCCAAGATCGCGGCCCCGGACGTTTGCTGTCACCACGATCCGCCGCTTGGCATTCTCACGGCTGATCTGGTTAGGGCCCATGACGACCTCGACAGCCGCAAGCTCGCTGAGGGGCAGGAAGGTGACGCCATCTTCGGACAGGCGCGACTCCGGCAGGGGAACCGGCAGGCGCTCGATGGCCCGGATATCCCCCCGAAGCGCTTCCGGGAAGCGGACAACGATATCGAACCGGCGGTCGCCTTCGAACAGCTGGCCGGCGACTGTGCCGGCAAGCGCCGTCGAGACGACATCCTGAACATCGGTCACACTGAGACCGTACCTGGCGAGCGCGTCGCGGTCAGGCATCACCGACAGGACCGGGAGACCGGTGATCTGCTCGATCCTGAGATCCTGCACGCCGGGAATTGCCGAAGCGGTCGCTTCCACCTGCTCGGCCGTTTCAAACAGCAGGTCGAGGTCATCACCGTAGATCTTCACCGCTACATCGCTGCGCACGCCGGAGATAAGTTCGTTAAATCGCATCTGAATGGGCTGGGTGAACTCATAATTGTTTCCTGGGATCTGTTCGGCTGCGGCCTGCATCGCTGCGACCAGATCTGCCTTGCGCCTTTTCGGGTCGGGCCAGTCGCTGCGGCCCTTGAGGATCACATATGTGTCGGCCACGTTAGGCGGCATCGGATCGGTCGCGATTTCGGCCGTGCCGATTTTGGTGAAAATCCGCTCCACTTCCGGGAACGCCCCGAGGCGCTTTTCCAGCTGAGCCTGCATCCCCACCGCCTGTGTGAGGCTGGTTCCGGGAATGCGCATGGCGTGGAGGGCGATGTCGCCTTCATCAAGGTTCGGAATGAACTCCGAGCCAAGCCGCGTGGCGCCATAACCCGCCCCTGCCACGAGAAGCAGGGCTGCAAGGACGGGCACTGCGGGGTAGCGGATCGCCGCCTCCAGCGCCGGCCGGTAGAGCCGGCCGGCGCTGCGCATGACAAAGCTTTCCTTTTCCTCGACCTTGCCCCGGATCAACAGCGCGACCGCCGCAGGTACGAAAGTCAGTGAAAGGATTAGGGCGGCGGTCAGTGCCATCACAACAGTCAGGGCCATCGGATGGAACATTTTGCCTTCAATGCCTGTCAGGGCAAAGATTGGCAGATAAACCACCGTGATGATGATTATACCGAAGATCGATGGCTTGATGACTTCGGCCGTTGCGGACGCGGCGACATCGAAGCGTTCTTCGCGGGTGAGTAGTCTTCCCAGCGAGTGCTGCGCCATTCCAAACCGCCGGAGGCAGTTTTCGACAATGATCACGGCGCCATCCACGATCAGGCCGAAGTCGAGCGCGCCGAGGCTCATAAGGTTGCCCGAGACGCGGTTTTCCACCATGCCCGTGATGGTCATCAGCATCGAGAGGGGAATCACCAGCGCCGTCAGGATCGCTGCCCGGATGTTTCCGAGCAGGAAGAACAGGATGACGATGACGAGGAGGGCCCCTTCGACCAGGTTTTTCTCCACAGTCGCAATGGTGCGGTCCACAAGCGCCGTGCGATCATAGACTGTTGTGAGCGAGACACCCTCCGGCAGGCCCGGCCGGATGGCTTCGAGCCTGGCATCCACTGCCTGCGAGACAGTCCGGCTGTTCTCACCGGCCAGCATGAAGGCTGTGCCCAGAACGATCTCTTCGCCGTTCTGTGTCGCGGCGCCAGTGCGGAGTTCTTTGCCAGTTTCCACAGAGGCGATATCGGCGATCCGCACCGAAGTGGCGCCAAGGTCGCGAACCACAATCTGCCGCAGGTCTTCAAGGGCCGACGCCTGTCCGGGAACGCGCACGAGATTCTGCTCGCCGTTGCGTTCGATATAGCCTGCGCCGACATTGGCATTGTTGCGTGCCAGCGCATCAAGCACATCTTCGAGCCTCAGGCTGAAGGCTGACAGGGCCGGGGGATCCGGGATGATGTGGATTTCTTTCCTGTATCCGCCGATGGTGTTGACTTCGGTGACGCCCTTGACGCCGCGCAGTTGCGGAAGAATGACCCAGTCATTCAGGGTACGGAGTTCCATCGCGTTCCACGGCGTGCCGTCGGACATGGTGGCGCCGGGCTCGGCCGACAGAACATACATGTAGATTTCCCCGAGACCCGTGGCGATCGGGCCAAGCTGTGGGGTGACGCCCGGCGGCAGCGCGTCCCGTACAGATTGGACCCGCTCCGACACAAGCTGGCGCGCGCGGTAGATGTCGGTGCCATCTTCAAACACCACGGTCACCTGGCTGAGGCCATAACGCGAGATTGAGCGGGTATAGTCGAGGCTGGGAATGCCCGCGATGGCGGATTCGATGGGGAAGGTGATGCGTTGCTCAGTTTCGAGCGGCGAATAACCGGGGGCTTCCGAGTTGATCTGGACCTGCACATTGGTGATGTCGGGAACAGCGTCGATGGGCAGGCGCTGGAAGTTGTAGATGCCCAGTGCCGCGAGCCCGGCCACAATGGCGAGTACGACCCATCTCTGGGCAATCGAAATGAAAATTATCCGTTCAAGCATGATTGTGAACCTCTAATGGTCGTGGCTTGCGCCGGATTTTTCGATGTCGGCCTTGATCAGGAACGAATTGGCTGTGACATAGGCTTCGCCAGGATCGATACCCCCGAGCACTTCGACGAATTCGCCATCGCGCCGGCCCAGATCGAGCATACGGACTTCATAGGTGTCGCCATGTCTGGCAAAGACGACCGTGAAGTCGCGGAAACGCTGAAGCGCGCTCTCGCGCACGGCCAGAGGGACTTCGGTAGAAGCGACCTCGGCGGAAGCGGTTACGCGCATGCCAGGCCGGAAACCGCTCTCACGCGGCAGCGGCACACGGGCGATCAGGGACTGGGTGCCACGTTCGGCAAGTGGCAGGAAGTTGTCGATCTTTCCGGTGGCTGTCAGATCACCACCTGCCAGGCGTACCTCGACGGACTGGCCTGCCTGTACCCGCGCCGCATCCTTCGGAAATACATGCAACTCGGCCTGTACGGCGCCCGTATCGGCAATGACAAACAGAGGCTCACTTCCGGTTACGTCCCCTTCATTGGTGCGGCGCTCAAGGATTGTGCCGGATATTGGGGCATTCACGAGGTAGGTCTGAAGGCTGCTGGAGTTTTCGACCTGCGCGAGCGCTTCGCCTTTGCGAACCATGTCGCCGACTGTGCGTGTGACCCTGAGGACGCGGCCCGGGTAGACGGCGCGAACGTCAGCGCGCGCAGAGGGGGTCAGCTGGATGGTTCCGGAAAGGTCCACGCGCTGACGGATCACTGCGGGACCAGCTGGCTCTGTCTTTACGCCCGCCTCGGCGGCAAAGTCGCCGACAATGGTCGTGCGCCCTTCATAGGATTCGTATGTCCATCTGTAAGGCTTCGCGCCGCGCGAAGCCTCGACTTCGACATCAAAGGAGTGTGGCTCGCCAACGACGCCGTCGCCCCTGAGATAGTCAGCTTCGGGGCTGAACCGGAATACATCCCGCTTGCCGCCGAGACGCGAGAGCGTGATTGCCAGATCAACTGAGGACGGATCAATGGACTTGCCGGACAGGGTGGGATAGATCCTGTATTGCGGCGCTGCCCCGCTTTCAAAGAGTGTGACCTCCAGCGCGAAGTCGCCGTCCTCCAGAAGGCGCCCGCCATGAGGGCCTTTTTTGGGTTCAGCCTCATCATGACTATGGTCATCATGCCCGCCATGTACTCCGGTTTCCGAATGCTCCTGGTCGTTTGACCTCGAGGGCGCAGAGGATGCGCCGCAGGCTGAAAGCGCGCCTGCAAGGAGAAGCGCGGCAAGGCTTGCGGCAAGAAGGGAAGCAGAGCGTTTCATCGGGAGGACTCCTGGAGAGAAGCAGGCAGGTTCGCGGCGTGGAGGCGCGCGAGGGCAGCTTCGGAAAGATGGTAGGTTCGGATCAGATCGAGCCGCTTGTCGCGCAGATCAAAGAGGAGGCGCTGCGCATCGAGTACATCGAGATAGGAGAAGGCGCCGCGAGCATAGCCGTCGTTGGCCAGCTCAACCGAGCGCTCGGCTTCCGGGATCGCGCCACCCTCCAGCCCTTTAACGGCCTCAAGCGCGTTCAGCGCTGCCCGTTCGAGGCGGGCGCTTTCCCGCAACAGATTCTGACGAAAGGCATCCGCCTGCGCTTCGGTCTGGCGGCGGACAGATGCGGCTTTCTGCTCGAGCGGGGCCGCGCGGGAGGCCGCTCCCAGAGGGATCGAGACGCCGCCGATCACGGCAAGGCTTTCATCAATTCCCATTTTCCGCGTGCCGGCGCTCCAGGTGATGTCGGCGACACGCTCGGCTTCTGCAAGACGCAGAGCGGTGTCTGCCTGTCGGCGGGCTGCGCTCAGGCGCGCGAGTTCTGGAGACTGGCTGGCATCGAGCGTGTGCGGCGCGTGGCTGCTTTTCGCGGACAAACCACACAGATCGACCTCAAATACCTGATCATCTGGCGGGGTTGCAAAATGGTCCCAAAGCGCTGCCTTGAGTTCATCGGCAAGCGCCGCAAGCCGCATGGCCTCGCTTTCAGCCGTGAGGGCATCAGCGCGGGCGCGGGCTCCCGCCAGCAGGGGATCGCGGGCGGCTGCCACCCGATGACCGATCACGCGTTCAGCTGCCTGAGCCGCCTCCAGCCGATCCTCAGCGAGCGCAAGGCGTTCCAAAGTGATCGCGAGTTCAACATAGAGGGTCTGCACTTCGTGCGCGACGTCTGCGACACTGATGGCAATCTCCGCTTCTGCGAGGATGACGCTCGTCTCAGCAAGTGCAATGCGGGCATTGCGTTTGCCGCCGCGCTCCCAGACCCGGTTAAAGGTCGCCGTGACTTCAAGATTGTCGATCTCGCTGCCCAGGCCCAGACCGGGGAAGTTTTCATAGTCGATAGTGATCGTGTCCGCTGGCGGGAGGGCGGCAATGGCGCGTTCCGAGCGCGCCGTGGCAACACCCGCGCGGGCAGCTGCTGGCCTGAGGTCGGCGGCAAGCGCGCGCTGAACTGCTTCGTCAGATGACAGATAAATTGTTGCTGACGCGCTGTTTCGCGGGCAGGTCTCTGCTGCCGCCGGGAGGACGCCGGACGCTGCAGCGAGCGCGCAGAACGCGCTCAAATATTTGAGTTTCATGGAGTTCTTTTCCCAAACCTGATGCTGTTACCCGGCATATGCACGCAGTTGCGCACATGCCCTGGAAGGGATCAGGTCCTGGGAGGGCGTTCCAATGCTACAGCGGCGCCAGAGCGAGCCTTATGGTCATTGAAGGGCCAGGAGACGCTGTCTTTATCGATCAGTGTGGAAAGTTCAAACGCTTCCGGCCGGGTCATCGGCACATGGCAGCTGCCATGCACGTGAAGACCATGCTCGTGGGAGACCGGATCGTGCAATCCGGCATATGGGGTGTCGTACAATTCCATATGCAGGGGCGCGCAGGCGTAATGTGCATGCGGGTCGCAGACCGGCGCTGTACTTGCCGGCAAGGCCATGAATGCACCTGCCAGGAGCAGGGGCATGATCCGGCTGAGCAGGCGGCGCATGACCTTTATCATCGCTACTTCATTAGCCGTTTTTCCTGCAAAGTCATTATGACTTTCCTGCCGAAATGACGCATCCTTTTGATTTTGCGTAATATTATTCCATATCGAGGGCGGGGTTTCTGCCGGGAGGGGAGTTTCTCACGACTGGAATGACGCTCTGCCCAAACCGTGCGAAACCCGCGCCTGTGAGCAACGTCGCCTCAAAGCGGAATTGTTCCCCCAGAAAGCTGGCGAGCAGGCTGCCCGACATCCGATGTCCTGAG
Source organism: Hyphomonas sp. NPDC076881 (assembly GCF_050269995.1). Taxonomy (NCBI): domain Bacteria; kingdom Pseudomonadati; phylum Pseudomonadota; class Alphaproteobacteria; order Hyphomonadales; family Hyphomonadaceae; genus Hyphomonas; species Hyphomonas sp. NPDC076881. The sequence goes on from NZ_JBNNJJ010000007.1 coordinate 45,101, forward strand.
GATCCGGAATGCGCCCTCGGGCGACACCCTCCACCTACTGACGGGGTTGGGTTCATCCGTATTTCCCGCTCAACAACACCCCTTAGGCCCAGGGCGAAGGCTTGCCCGATACCGAGGGGTTACTTTCCCGCAGGCCCCGGCGATGGACCTTGTAGATGGGTCTGCACAAAAGTCTGAATGCCGGGCCTGTCGGCTTCCCCCATCCGGCGGGGTAATGCTCTGTTCAATTGCTCCGGGGAATAAAAGTGCGCCTGCGGACCAAAATTGAGTCGCACGCCTCAAATGAGCAAATCAGCCGGGATTTTCTCGGGTCGGGTGGTCCAGGAATGGGGTCAAGTTCAATCGAAGCCGCGACTAACTCAAATACTGGACCACTTTTCCGGAGGCAGACCACTTAAGCCAGTGAAGCGTATTCGCACGGTCCAACGGCCGCTTCCCCCTTTCCAATGGGTGGCGGTGACAGCCATACTTCTGCGAGTCTTCAAACCCCGCCAGAAAAACGGATGCCCTCTGATGTTCCCTCCTGTCTCCGTCCCGCGCCCGAACCGGATCAGAACCGCAGCTGCAGCGTTCCTGCTCACTGCCGCCTCAAACTGTTCTGCGCCGGGGGCGCCGGTGCCAGGCAATGAGGCGACCGGTAAACAGCCCGTTGCAGACATCATCTTCCTCGGCAATCACATAATCCCGATGGACGGCTCGAGTATCGAGGCCGTGGCAGTTGTCGGTGATACCATTGCTGCAACGGGGGCTCGCAATGCGGTCCTGGCAATGCGGGGCGAGGGAACCCGCGTCGTGGAGCTTGGGGAACGCGCACTCCTGCCGGGGTTCATTGATACGCACAGCCATCTTCCATTTGTGGGCGCGACAACGCTGATGGCGAACCTTGCCTCTCCCCCGGTCGGAACGTCTGAAACCGTCGCGGATATTCTGGAGAAACTAAGCGAGAAGATCACTGCCGAACAGATCACCCCGGGAACCTGGGTTTTGGGTTATGGGTATGATGACTCTCTGTTGGCGGATCAGCGCCATCCGACACGGCAGGATCTCGACAAGGTATCGACCGAGCATCCGATCGTCCTGCTTCATGTGTCAGGGCACCTTATGGCGACCAACAGCAAGGCGCTGGAGATTGCCGGCATCACTGCAGAAACGCCCGAGCCAGCAGGCGGCCACATACAGCGCTATGCTTCGGGAGAGCCAAACGGCGTGCTTGAAGAGACGGCGACCTATCCTCTGCGTCAATATATGCTTGAGGCTTCACCCGAAGCGTTTGAAAAGCAGGTCAATGCGGCCGTGCAGGTTTATGCGGCCCAGGGGTTCACGACGGTTCAGGATGGTGGCAGCTCGCCAGCCGTCGTCGGCGCGCTTAAGGGGCTGTCGGCGAAGGCGGTTTTTCCGATTGATATCGTCCTTTATCCCATCATGACGGGCGCTATCGCCTGCACCCAGGAAAATTTCTACGAAGCGCAATATGAAAGGGGTGTCAGGGTTGGCGGCGTGAAGTTCATGATTGACGGATCGCCGCAAGGACGGACCGCATTCCTGACGCAGCCCTACGCTCTGCCTCCGGAGGGGAAAGGCGCCGACTATCGTGCCTACCCGGCCATTGAAGCAGGGTATTATTTCAGCAAGATTGATGAATGCCTCGACAATGGGGTTCCGACCCTGTCGCATGCCAACGGTGACGCGGCGATCGACATGATGCTGGACGGTGTTGAATCAGCTGTTGCAGGGGAAGAGAAACTCCCGGATCACCGCGCGGTCATCATCCATGCGCAACTGATCCGGGAAGATCAGTTGGATCGTGTGGCAGACCTCGGGGTCGTACCATCATTTTATTCCGCCCACCCCTTTTTCTGGGGCGACTGGCACAAGGTTATTTTTGGTCCCGAGCGGGCATCAAGGATCAGCCCGCTTCGATCTGCGATCAACCGGGGTATTCATTTCACAATCCATAATGACGCGCCGGTGATCCCGCCCATGTCAATGCGGTTGGCCGAAATTACGGTAACGCGGAAAACCCGCAGCGGCGTCGTGCTGGGCGAGGAGCAGCGCGTCACGGCATATGAAGCGCTCTATGCTCTGACGATGGGCGGGGCCTATCAGTATTTCGAGGAAGACAGCAAGGGATCGATCACAACGGGCAAACGCGCCGACCTGGTAGTTCTCGAGACCGATCCGCTCCTCATAGATCCCGACGCCTTGGGCGAAGTTGCGATTGTCGAAACCATTGCCCGCGGCAAGTCTGTCTACGTCAATCCGGACTTTGAATGACAGGATATGATCGCGGCGCCGCTCTCAAGGGGCGGCGCCGGCGTTTCAGGACATTGATATCGCGATCGTTTTGCTGCGTGTGAAATGTTCCACCATCGCTTCCAGAGATGCTTCACGCCCCAGCCCGGACCTGCCAAATCCACCATAGCTTAGATTTGGCTGGATCGTCAGGTTCTGGTTGACCTGTACATATCCGGCATTGATGCGCCGGGTTGCATCCAGCGCGATGGCCAGGGAATTGGTCCACACGGTGGCGGCCAGCCCGTAATGCGTGCTGTTGGCCGCTTCGATCACCTGCTCATAGTCCGTCCAGGGAATGATGCAGGTTACAGGACCAAAGATCTCTTCCTGAACCAGGGGGCTGTTGGGCGGTGGGTCAATGACAAGCGTCGGCTGCATGAACAGCTTGGGGGACAGGTGCCGGGCGGTTGGAAGATGTGAGCACCGGATTATTTCCACGCCCTCAGTGGCCTCCGCGATCTCGACATAGCGCGAAATGGTCGCAATCTGTTTTTCGGAGATTACTGTGCCAATATCCACCGCCTCATTCAGCGGATCGCCAATGACCAGCCGGTCGAGTGACAGTTTCAGGTCTTCGACAAAACGTGTGAAGATGGTGTTGTGCACATAGATGCGGCTTGCTGCCGTGCAACTCTGCCCCTGGCGTGTGAAGCGCATGCCGTTGACCGCTCCTTTGACGGCTTTCTCGACGTCCGCGTCGTCGCACACGATCATCGGGCTCTTGCCGCCAAGTTCAAGGCTGACAGGGATAATCCGGCGCGCGCCGGCTTGATACACCAGTTCACCTGCCGCTTCCGATCCGGTGAATGTGATCTTTGCAACATGCTCATGATCGCACAATGCCGCGCCGCAGGCAGTGCCCGTGCCGCAGACTACATTGACGACACCCGGCGGCAGCAGAGAGTTCATCAGGAGGCAGGCGGCAATTGTCGCAAATGGCGCTTCTTCGGATGCCTTAACGACGACTGTGTTGCCAGCGACCAGGGCCGGCGCGATCTTCAGCATCATGAGTACCAGAGGTACATTCCAGGGCAGGATCGCGGCTACCACCCCTAGAGGTTCACGCATCGTAACCGCGAGGACCGCTGGATCAAAGGGGATTGTCTGGCCTTTGAGTTCCGAACCGAGGCCGCCATAGAAAATGGCAAGATCTGAAGCAACAGAGAGTTCGCCCCGGCACTCCGTACGCAGAGCCTTTCCGGTTTCCATGGCAAGAAGAACCGATAGTGTTTCGGCATGTTCACGGATCAGGCGGCCGGCTTCTGCAATCAGGCGGCCGCGTTCGCGAGCGGGTGTATGCGCCCACTGGCCGCGTGCGGCGTGCGCTGCCTCCACCGCACATGCGACATCGCCGGCATCACTGGCTGCCGCCAGGCCAAGCGTTTCGAGAGTGGCCGGGTTGAGGACTGACAGGGCGCCGCTTGCCGGCAACAGCTTGCCGCCGGCAAGATTGGCCGTGCCGATCAGATTGATCCATTGCCGCGCGGATTCCTGAGGGTTTGCCCCGGCATCGGGGAAAGGCCCAATACTTAAACTCATTGCGCGCCACCTTGCTTGTCTGACGGGGTCGTCTCGGCGATCCTGCCTGGGTTGTCCTTCAGTCCGTACCACACATATGAAAGGCGTTGTCCGATCCGCCGGAATGGTGAGAGGGGGCCGAAATGGGGCAGGGCGGACTTGAAAATTGGAAGGTCCATTCCCTCCGTTTTGCCCATCGTAAGATTGGCCAGATGATAGCCTGCCTGCGCGGAATACATGACGCCGTTGCCACCATACCCTATCGCGTAGAAAATGTCCTTGCTGCGCTCCGGCTGGAAAATGCGAGGCATCATGTCATGGCTGACATCGACCCATCCCCACCAGGAATAGTCGAGTTCGATGCCGGCAAGCGCCGGGAACTTTCGAACCATGCCCTGTTTCAGCACATTGAGGTGCACAGCGTCTGGCGCGCCTTTCCCGGTGATGGCGCTCCGGCTGCCGATCTGAAAACGACCGCACGGCAGAAGGCGGTAATAGTGCCTCAATATGCGTGTGTCGGTGAGGGGCGAGCGGACCCTGATGTTACAATCGGCGAGCTCTGAGGCAGTCAATGGCCGTGTAACGATGGAATTAGACAGGATTGGAAGCAGCCGGTTGCGTGTGCGGTTGTGCAGGTGCTGTGATGTGTAGCCGCCGGTGGCGACACATACCTTCCTCGCGGTGACCGTTCCGCCCGGCGTGTGGAGCACCTGTTTGCCTGCGTGTTCTGACCAGCCGGTCACAGGGCTGCTGGTATGTACTCTGGCACCGAGACTGCGCGCGAGCCTCAGGTATCCGAAGGCCAGTTTTGCCGCGTGTATGCCGACGCCGTCGGGTTCCCACATAGCGCCGTGCGCTTCGTGATCGCCCACATGGTCCGCTTTGAGTTCGTCGGCCGAAAGCATGCGTGCGCCGTATCCGAACGTCTCGTTGAACAGGTGCGTCTCCGCCGCCATTGCAGGAAGCCGGGCGGGCGTGTGAGCGATGTAGTAGTGGCCGCCTTCCTGAGGATCGCAGTCTATCAGATCATCGCTGATAAGATCCCGGAAACGGGCAAACGCTGCGAGCATCTCGGTGTGCATCGCTTGCGCGGTCTCCAAGCCCCAACGCTGAATCCACTCCGACCGTTTGAGGCGGCCCGCCGAAAGCTGTGCCTGCCCGCCATTGCGTGTAGAGCACCCCCAGGCAACCCCATTTGCCTCGAGCACGACGGCCTTGACGCCATGCTCTCTGGCCAGATGAATGGCGCAGGAAAGCCCTGTATAGCCCGATCCAATAATAACGACGTCTGCATCAATATTGGCCGTGACTGGACCATCGTCCTCCGGTGGTGGGCCCGCAGTTGCGATCCAGTATGTGGGCGCATACGCGCTGCCATGGCCGGGTATAGCCTGGCGAAGCGGATCGTATTGGGGATCATAGCTGCTCAGTTCTGAGAAGGTAGACATTTACATTCACCCTTCAGCTTGCATTGACTTTGAAGGGAGGGCGGGATTTGCGGAAAGCCTGCTTCACCGTGATCAGTCCGTCACTGTGCGTGAACAGGTCTGCGCCTTCAGCTTCGATGCGCATGCCCTCGGCATTCGTCCCGACGAACAGCCACTCGGACACCGCGCGGTCACCGGCCAGAAAGTGTCGATGCTCCTTCCACTGCGCATCCGGCATGTCGGTCCAGACTTTGACAAAGGCGGCGGCGATGGCAGCGGTGCCTTCGATCCGCGCGCCGCAGACCAGAGGGCCTGCGACAGGGAAAAAGACGCAATTATTGGCAAAGGGTTTCATTACTCCGGAAATGTCGTGCCGGTTGAAGGCATCGAATACGGATCGGAGTGTTTCGGTCGTCAGAGGTTCAGGCATCACATGTACCATGGGCATGGAAGGATCGTTCCCGCGCCGGATGGGCGGCGGTGTGGCGGAGGTTAGGGGTGAGGGGTAGAGAAAGAGGAGGCCGGAAGTTCAGGAGCTGTCGCGCCGGGCCCAGTAGTCGTTAAGGTCGTGCCTGACTTCGGAGGCCATCATGTAGAGGCCCAGAATGTTGGGCAGGGCCATGACGTAGATAATCGCATCAGCGAAATCGAGCACAGCGCCGAGCTTGATGGTGGCCCCGACAATAATGAACAGGCAGAAGACAAGGTTGAACGCCTGCAGCTTGATTGCGCCGCGGCCGAACAGATAAATCCACCCCCGCTGCCCATAATAGGCCCAAGCTATCATCGTGGAAAACGCAAACAGGAATGCCACGGCACTGAGCGGATAGGATGAACCGTGAATGGCCGTCTCGAAGGCAAGGGAGGTAAGCTCGATACCGGCCAGGCCGCCGCCCATGATCGTTTCCTGGTCCAGAACGAGGACCAGCACCAGTCCGGTCAGTGTACAGATCAAGACTGTGTCGATAAAAGGTTCAAGCAGGGCAACAAAGCCCTCTGTCAGCGGCTCGCTGGTCCTGACTGCTGAATGCGCGATCGAAGCGGACCCAAGCCCGGCTTCATTCGAGAAAACTGCTCTCTGAAAACCCAGGATCATCACGCCAACCACGCCCCCGGCTACACCTTCGGGCGAAAATGCTTGGGTAGCTATGGTTGATATGGCCCAGGGAAGCCGCGTGATGTTCATGAGCACGATAGCCAGTGCGCCCGTGACATAGGCGACGATCATCAAAGGCACGATCTTGTCGGCAATCCGTGCGATGCGTCGCATTCCGCCAACGATCACCAGACCCACGATCAATGCCAGCACGCAGCCTGTGATCCAGTTGCGCCCCTCCAGGGCGCCTCCCGCACCGCCAGAGAGTGTGTAAATCTGGGCGGCTGCCTGATTAGACTGGAACATGTTTCCGATGCCGAGGCATCCGACGACAATGCTCGCTGCAAAGAAGATGCCGAGTACGCGGCCGATCCGGGGCATGCCGCGCCGTGCGAGGCCGCGTTGCAGGTAGTACATCGGTCCGCCAGAGACGACGCCTTTGTCATCAATTTCGCGGTATTTTACGCCAAGCGTGCATTCGACGAACTTGGTTGTCATGCTGATCAGGCCGGCAATGATCAGCCAGAATGTAGCTCCGGGTCCGCCGAGGCTTAGTGTGACGGCCACACCGGCGATGTTGCCTATACCGACGGTTCCCGAGAGTGCGACGGACAGTGCCTGGAAATGCGACACCTCACCTTCCGCCTGGCTGTGGGATCGCTTTGGCCAGACAAGTTTCACAGCATGGAGAAAACCACGCAAGTTGATGAAGCGAAGATACACGGTGAAGAATAGAGAGCCCGCCATCAGCCAGACGACGATCAGCGGTACGCTCGCCCCGCCGACATCAACCGAGAAAAAAATGAAACTGGAAAGCGCGGTTGTCAGGGGCTGCACCAGATCATTGATGCGCGCGTCAAGGCTCACCGCAGGCGACGATCTCAGGAAATCAATCATCGCTGGGTCTGGCATACTGGAAATCCTGTTCACTGGTGGGGGAATCCCCCGGATGGCTTCCGGATCGCTCCGGAGTCTGCCTCATATTTGATCTTGCGATGCAACAATGGCGAGCCGGGACAAGAACGCAAACACAACAACGATCTGGCTTGGTTCATTTCGCGCCACTGGCGCTCGCTGGCAGTCAAATCTTTGTCATAGTGTTGCGACGCAGCGAAGATGGTTGGCACAGCAGCGTCCCTTACAGAAGGACGCATCCGCCCTGGAGGAGGCAAAGCCGGTCGATCGAGCTCAGCTAACCGACGACTTTGTTCCAGGGATTTGAAACATGAACCAATCAAATGCACTCACTCGGCGGCTGACTCTGTGCTTTCTGGCATCAGGAATTGCCAGCTCCCAGGTCGCTCTTGCCCAAACAGTTGAGGACACCGATGACCGCCGGCTGGCGCCCGTCATCATCACTACGCAGAAGACGGAAGAGAATCTGCAATCTGCGCCGCTGGCAGTGACCGCGTTTTCGGGCGCGGAATTGGAAAGCCGTGGCATTGTGGACCTGAAAGGCATCACCGAGCGCAGCCCGGGCTTCACCATGGGTGAATTCAACCCCGGTCAGACACAGCTCTACATTCGGGGTATTGGCTCCAACGAAGACGCGGCGGGGGGCGACCAATCCGTCGTCGTGTTCCTTGACGAAGCCTATATCGGCCGTTCTGCAGGCCAGGATCTCGATCTTTTCGATATCGAGCGCGTGGAGGTGTTGCGCGGCCCGCAAGGCACCCTGTTTGGCCGGAACGTTGTGGGCGGGGTTGTAAACGTCATTACCAAGAAGCCCCACGACACCTTTGAAGCCGCAGTTGAAGGCACCGTCGGCACATACAACCTGCAGACATTGCGTGGGAAAGTGAACATTCCACTGAGCGATACGGTGTTCACGAAGTTCTCCTTCTCGAAACGAGATCGGGACGGGTACATCAAGAACCGGATTTACGACATCGTGCCGGAGATCACCGGCCTGGATGTGCCGCGCAACCTTCGCAATATCGACAAGTTCAACGCCCGTGCCGGGCTGAGATGGCTTGCTGCCGACAATGTCGATGTCAACATCACGGCGAGCTACAGCACGGTGGATGAGCAGGCAGCAAACGGTCATTCCGTGGACGGGACACCGGCGACGCCTTTGGCACTCTCCCAGCTCATTCCCGGCTATGAGGATTCCTACCGCTATGTGGCGGTGACCGACGCGGGCGTGTTCGAAAATGAAGTTTACGGCCTGGTTGCGAATGTCGAATGGAGCATCTCTGACACGCTCACCTTCAATTCCATCACAAGCTACCGGGATGTATCTGCAGACCATGTTCCGGGGAACATCATCGCAAGCCAGGCCGACATCGACTATGCCATGCGCACTATTGCCTTGGGGCAACTGGCGATCACGGGTGCCAACTACTACACCGACGCTTCCGAGACGCTGACCCAGGAACTGCGCCTCGGATATGCGGGCGACAGGATTAACGCAGTTGGCGGACTATACTATCTGGAAGAAGACGCGCGGCGGAATGAGTGCATGTCACTTTCGGTATTTCCTCTGCCGACATTGCCATCCTATCAGACCAATCCGAACAACCTTTCCGGATGCGACAACGCGAAAAACCTGACGACAAGCGCCGCTGTATTCGGGCAGGTGACCTATAATTTCACTGACCGGGTCTCCGTCGTTGCGGGGGGGCGTTACACCGCCGATGAGAAACACAACCGGCAGATAGGCAATGCCTCTCCGGCGGCCAGCGGGCCGACGGAGAACTTCAACACGGATGTGACAGCCGACTGGGATGCCTTCACCGGAAAGATCGGCGTAAACTTTCAGGCGACGGATGACATTTTCCTGTATGGCGTGATCTCCGAAGGCTATAAATCCGGGGGCTTCGGGCCCGGCCTCTCGACGACCGCAAGCCAGGCGGCGACACCGTTTGACCCTGAGTTCGCGACCATGATGGAACTGGGGGCGAAATCGGAATGGTTTAACAACAATCTCCGGCTGAACCTTGCCTATTCAGATACCGATTACGATGATCTCCAAATCCTTCAGCTCATGGTGCCGGCCGACGCGCCTGCGGGCACACCTGGTATCCTTCTTACGCAGAATGCGGCGTCAGCAAAGATCAAAGCCATTGAAGCAGAGTTCATCTGGGCAGTGACAAAAAACCTGACCCTTTCGGGCAACTACGCCCACCTGGATTCTGAATATACCGACTTCTTTGTCCCTGCTGGATACCGTCCGCCGTCAGACCTTCCAGTTGATACTTCCAGGAGCGGAAACCCACTCCGCAATGCTCCGGAGAATGCCTATAACCTCAACATCCGGTATACGATCGATCTGCCGGGTGGATCGGAACTTGCGCTGTTGGTCGACCATCGTCACAAGGACACCGCCTATCAGGATCCGGACGCCCTGGAGTTTGCAGCGGTTCCGGAACATGATCTGACCGATTTCAGCGCGACCTGGACCAATGCTATGCGGAATCTCGACGTCACGGTGTTTGGTACCAACGTGTTCGATGAGGATTATGCGATCCACAACTATCCCGTGTCGGGCAATGGCGTTGCTCTGGCGGGGGCACCGCAGATGTTTGGCCTCCGCGTGGGCTATCGCTTCGGAAGCTGAATTTCATACCTCAAGCGAATGCAAGATATTTCCCGGGCCTGATCTGTCAGGCCCGGGCTTCTTTTTTTGTTTCCGCCAGCGAGACGATCAGATTTTCAAGGGCAATTATCCCCGGCTCAATCAGGTTGTCCTGGATCACGGAGTATCCTAGGCGGAACCAACGGCACGGCGCTTCAGGATTGTCGAAATAGACCGATCCTGGCTCAATCAGTATACCGTGTTTCAGGGCCTCTCTGGAAAGCAAGTCGCAATCGACACCAGGCGGCCCCTCCACCCATACCGAGGAGCCACCGAATACCGTCTGATAACGGCAAGATTTCAGGTGTGTGTCCATGGCTGCATTCAGTATCTTCCAGCGCCGCTCGTGTGCCTTGCGCAGGCGAAGGGCCAATGCATCGTAATTCCCTTGTGCGAGGAAGAATGCGAGGGTGAGCTGAATATTGGTGGGCGGATGACGAAGCATAAGCCGCCGTAGTGCACGCATTTCGTCGATGAGGGGCTTGGGGGCGACCACGTATCCAATGCGCAGTCCCGGCGCGAGCGACTTTGAGAGACTCGCGAAATAGACGACGCGGCCTCCGGTATCCATAGATTTCAATGCGGGCAGAGAGCGTGCATCGAAATTTACATCACTGTCGTAGTCGTCTTCGAGGATGATGAAGTCTTCCATCTCCGCCATTTCGAGAAAGGCCTGCCGCCGTCTGAGCGACATGGTGACTGTTGTCGGGGCCTGATGGCTGGGGGTCACATAGATATAATCGCATTCAGCCACCCGACTGCTGAGGCACAGACCTTCCTGGTCTATTTCGAGGTGTTTGAGATGGTTCGAGCGCAGCGCAAAGATGTTGCGAGCGTCCGGGTAACCGGGGGACTCAAGGCCAACCACGGTTTGGCTATTGATGAGTGCCATGCCGAGCAGGAACAACGCATTTTGCGAGCCCAGCGTTACGAGAATCTCGTCCGCACCCGCAGAAATTCCGCGACGGGGGAGCAGCCTTTGACGGATCTGTTCGATGAGTTCGTCACAATCTTCAACGATGCTGTCACCAATCCAGTTGTTGATCGAAACGACCCCCAGAGAATCGCGTGAACAGTTCCTCCAGTCGGCGAGGGGAAACATGGCTGGATCAACCTGCCCGGAAATGAAGCAGTATTTGGCGTCCAGCCAGTTTTTCGGCTTTATGATGTTTCGTCTCGACTGGGCTGACGTGCCCAGCCGGTTAAGCCAGTCTATTTCAGAGCGCAGTTCCCTCGGCGCGGCACCATCAACAGGCGTCAACGCGCTCAATTGCTTACTATCGCGGCACACCGAAGTGTTAATGAAGTATCCGCTACGCTGGCGGGAAACAATGAGTCCGAGTTGCACGAGTTCCAGATAAGCCGCCGACACGGTAGCCCTGGCAATCCCAAGCTGGTCCGCCAACCTGCGGCTTGAGGGCAAAGGCAAATCCGCAGGATGCGTTCCATCCAGGATCACCGATACCAACATCCGCTGGAGCTGTTTGCCCAGCTTGTCCTGGGAGGCGCCAGAAAAATAAAACAACCTTTCAAACGAATGTTGCGGCATTGGCTTCCGTTCATTTCTAACCAACTTCATATTGGCCCAATAACGGGAAGCATTTTGAGAGAGACGCCCCGCCTGTGATGCGCATATCGGACGAAAGCCCGCAGAAGCAGCGGCTTGGTGACGGGATGCTGTAACTTTCAGCAAAGACGGCGGCACCCCGGCGGAACCTTCCAACCTTTCAAGAGGACGCCCGATCAAGGCGCTCACCTATCTGCTGGAACTGCAACGCGAGTGGGCCGCAGCGAGACTTAAGGTCTGACCACCGGCATCGCAAAGAACATGGGGGCGGTTACGGCCTCGGCATCATCTATGCGAGTGCGATGTTTGGTGGGCATGAGGGGTTACGTGATGAGCCGGCGTCAGACCCGCCGGTTGTCTTTTTTCCGTATCGGGATGAGGATATCTCACAAAGCAATTACACCGGAAGTGACGCCTGAGCGAGGGGCTTTCCGGTTTTCTCAGGAACATGGAGACAATCATGCTGGCAGGTAATCTCTGGCTCGCGGCGGGGGTACGGACACCTTTTGCGCGCGTGGACGGCCCGCTGTCCCACCTCAATGCCATTGAAATGTCCGTTCCCGTTGCAAAGGCCATGGCTGAGCGGTCATCGGGCCGGCCCGATCTTGCGATCTGGGGAACGGTGATCCCGAACCTGACCTGGAGCAACCTTGCCCGCGAGGTGTTATTGGATGCCGGATTGGACCCGACTATCCCGGCCTGGTCGACGGTCATGGCCTGTTCGACCAGCATGGCGGGCGTCTTCCAGGCGGCGGGCGTTCTGGATGGGCGGGGCCGGGATCTGGCGCTTGTCGGGGGCGCTGAGGCAATGAGCAAGGTGCAGATCGGCCTCAGCCAGGGCCTTTCCGATGGCATCCGCCAGCTGACGCAAGCGAAGACTTTTTCAGACCGGCTGAAGCGTCTGGGCGGGTTGAAGCCGATATCGTTGTTCATTCCCAGGGTCGTCAACCGGACGACAGGCATGAGCATGGGCGAACATACGGAGATAACCGCCAAGCAATGGCAGATTTCCCGTGAGGCCCAGGATCGCCATGCCCTGATGAGTCATCAGAGGGCCGTGCAGGCCTGGGACAAGGGATTCTTCGATGATCTTGTCATTCCCGTCGGCGCATTTGCGCGCGATGGTTTTCCGCGGGCGGATACCTCACTGGAGAAGCTCGCGCGGCTCGGGCCGGCATTCGACAAAACCAGCGGCCAGGGGACGCTGACGGCGGGCAACTCCTCACCCCTGACCGACGGGGCCGCAGCAATCTGGGTGGCGACCGATGCCGGCCTTGGCAGGCTCCCCGCCGCGACCCCAAGGGTAAAACTGGTTGATTACGAGGTAACGTCGATCGATCTGCACAATGAGGGTTTGCTGATGGCCCCGGCTTACGGAGTGCCACGTCTCCTTGCGCGCAACGGCCTCAAATACTCGGATATTGATCTCTGGGAAATCCATGAGGCGTTTGCCGCTCAGGTGCTGTTCCATATCAAGGCCTGGGAAGATGCAGCATTCCGGACGTCGAAAGCCGGAGTTGAGGCTGATCCGGGAGCCTTCCCTGTAGACCGCATGAACCCTACCGGCGGCAGCCTTGCGCTCGGCCATCCTTTTGGCGCGACGGGCGCGCGCATTCTCAGCCAGGCTGTCAAGGAGCTTGCCGGAATGGGCAAGGGCACACGCGCTATAGTCAGCATCTGCGCCGATGGCGGGCAGGGGACGATGGCCCTGCTTGAGGCAGGCTGATACGCCCGCTTACAGAAAACATGCGTCAAGGCTGAACCGCCACTCACCCGATCAGCACCGCCCCCGAAAATTTTAGATATAGCCCGGGAACCGGGAGCAGACTTCTGCGTTTAATCTCGCGTTTAATAAATATTTGCATGGGGTCATTTCAGATTTTTTCCTTACTTTTCAGGACCGTGCCGGCGAGTCTGGTGTGGCGGAAGGGGTGGATGGGCTGAGCCACCGGCAATTTAATCAGGATGGGCCGGTGCAGATTTTACCTGAAGACCGCAGACAATTTGGCGCTTTGGCGGGGATCTTCGCATGCCTTGCCGGTGTCTTCATTCTGGATCTGATGACCCCGCTGGGGTTCGCTGTATGGATTCTGTACCTCCTCCCACTGCTGCTCGCTTTTCGCGGCAATGAGCCCACGGCGCCCGTAGTTGTGGCCGCCATCGTGTGGGTCGCTCTGGCAACGGGTTATTATCTGGGCGCCGATGGCATCAATCCGGAGATTGCCGGGATAAACCGGCTCATGGCTGCCGTCATCGTGGCCGGCGTTGCGCTTGCCGGCAGGGCCTTGATACAGGGCCGCAACCGCTTGAGGGATGCCGACTGGGTGCAGAAGGGCGAAGTGGACATTGCCCGCGCCGTTCAGGGAGACCTGACGCCCCGCGCCCTCAGTAACCAGGCACTTGAAGTCCTCGGCGCGCGTCTGGGTGTCCGGGCGGCCGTCATCTATGAGTGCGGAGCGAGAGGCCTTGAGCGCGTGGCCGTCTGGGGCGCCAATGCCGATGCGCTGCCCGAAGTGGTCCGGCCGGGCACGGGACATCTCTGGCGTGCCGTCAGTGAAGAGCGGTTAATCGAGATCGAAGCGACCCCCGAAACGGCGCTTGGTTGGATGTCCGGACTGATGCAGGGCCGGGCCGCCTACAGCGCCCTGGTGCCCCTGCACGATGACAGCCAGATCAATGCGGTCCTTGAGCTCGGCATGGACAGAGCACTTACCGAGCGGGATCGCCGGATGCTGGAGCGTGTCGCCGAAAAGGTCGGTATTGCATTCCGGTCGGCGCTTTACCGGTCCCAGTTGCAGGAATTGTTGGAGGAAACCCGCCGCCAGTCCGAGGAGCTTCGCAGCCATGGCGAGGAACTCGCCGCGACCAATGAGGAGCTGGAAGAGCAGACCCAGGCGCTGAAGGAAAGCCAGCGTATGCTGGAGGAGCAGCAGTCCGAGCTGGAGGAGCAGAACGCCCAGCTGGAAAGCCAGACGCAGGAATTGGAAGAACAGCGCGATGCGCTGGTCCGCTCGCGCCAGGCGCTGGCCGAACAGTCGGAAACCTTGGCGCGCGAGAGCCGTTACAAGTCTGAATTCGTGGCGAACATGTCCCACGAACTGCGCACCCCGCTGAATGCCCTCCTGATCATGTCGCGTCTGCTCGCCGAAAATCGCGGTGGGACGCTGACCGAGGAACAGATCCGTTGGGCCCAGACAATCGAAAGCTCCGGAAAGGACCTTCTCGCCCTCATTAATGACATTCTGGATCTCTCGAAGATTGAAGCCGGCCGGATGGACCTCTCCCTCACCGAGGTCGATCCGCAAATGGTGGCAAGGAAACTGGTGCGCGGCTTTGAGGCGCAGGCGAGGTCAAAGGGGCTCAGTATTGCCGCGGAAGTCGCCGCCGATGTTGGTGTGCTGCATACGGATGAAATTCGACTGGAACAGGTGCTTCGTAACTTCCTGTCGAATGCCCTCAAATTCACCGAAAAGGGCAGGGTGACGCTCGCTGTGCGCGCCCAGGGCGGGGATATCGCCTTCTCGGTGAAAGATACCGGCATCGGTATCGCGCAGACACAGCAGGATACTATTTTTGAGGCTTTCCGTCAGGCTGATGGGACAATTTCCCGCCGCTACGGGGGCACCGGTCTGGGCCTGTCCATTTCCCGGGAACTTGCCGATCTGCTCGGCGGCAAGATTACGCTGGACAGCACGCCTGGCAAGGGCAGCACCTTTACCGTGACCGTCCCGCGGAACATGGCCGCTCAGGCCAGTGCGGCCCCCGAAGTAGTGCCGCCGCCGTTACGTGAGGGGATCGCGAATGGTCCGGCCAAGGAAATACCTGATGGCGGTGTCCCGTTGCATGCGCTTGCTGGGCTGGAGGATGACCGGGCACGCCTTGGCGAAGGTGACCGGGTCATGCTGGCGGTGGAGGACGATCCGGCCTTTGCGCGGGTCTTGTATGAACTGGCGCATGAGCTGAAATTCAAATGCATTTGCGTTGGCCGGGCAGATGATGCGATCCGGGCTGCGCGGAAATACCTGCCACAGGCTATTGTGCTGGATGTCGGCCTCCCTGACCATTCTGGCCTGACAGTTTTGGACCAGCTGAAGCGCGACCTGGCTACGCGGCACATCCCCGTTCACATGGTATCGGCCGACGACTACACCCATGAAGCGCTTTCGCAAGGCGCCATCAGCTATATGCTGAAACCCGTCCAGCGCGCAGATCTGTCCCAGGCGATGCAGAAGCTGGAGCGGCGCCTTGAGCAGAGAATGCGCAGTGTGCTGATCGTGGAAGATGATGAAATTCAACTTGAGGGGCTCCAGGCGCTGCTCGGCAATGACGGTGTTGAGACCGTGGGCGCGACAACGGCCGCAGAAGCCCTGACCGCGTTCCGTGAGCGCAATTTTGATTGCATCGTCCTCGACATGACGCTGCCAGATGCCACCGGGCTCGACCTGCTCGAAAAGCTGGCCAGCGATGATGATACGAGCTTTCCGCCCGTGATCATCTATACCGCCCGCACGCTCAGTGAGGCGGAGGAGCAGCGGCTGCGCCGATACTCCAAATCCATCATTATCAAGGGGGCAAAATCACCCGAACGCTTGATTGATGAAGTGACGCTGTTCCTGCATCAGGTGGTGTCGGATCTGCCGGCCAAGCAGAGGGAAATGCTGGCCGCCTCGCTCAACCGGGACGCGCTCCTGGAAGGGCGCCGCATCCTTGTCGTTGAGGACGATATTCGCAATGTTTATGCGCTTACCGGCATATTTGAGCCGCATGGAGCGACTGTCCAGATCGCACGCAATGGCCGCGAGGCGCTGGATGTCCTTGGGCGGATCGCTGATGGCGCGCAGCCACGGGTAGACCTCGTGCTGATGGATGTGATGATGCCGGAAATGGATGGCCTCACCGCCACCCGCGAAATCCGCAAGATTGACCGGTGGAAATCCCTGCCGATCATCATGCTGACGGCCAAGGCGATGGCCGACGACGAAAACCAATGCCTTGCCGCCGGCGCAAATGATTATCTGCCCAAGCCGGTGGATGTCGATAGGCTTCTCTCATTGACCCGTGTGTGGATGCCCCGATGACGACTGCGGCGATTACTTCCGCATCGGTGGAAATGGTCGAACTGGACCTGTTCCTCGAAGCTCTTTTCCGACGATACCATTACGACTTCAGGTCGTATTCGCGGGCCTCGTTGCAGCGCCGGGCGGAGGTCGCCTGTATGCGTCTCAATTGCGCAACCCTGTCCGACCTGCAGCGCCGTCTTTTGCATGAGCCTGAGGTGCTGCCGGAGGTGATAGACGCAATGACGGTTCAGGTTAGCGCCCTGTTCCGCGATCCTGAATTCTATCTGGCCCTGCGGCAGGGTGTGATCCCCTATCTGCGCACTTTTCCCTCGATCAAGGTATGGGTCGCGGGCTGCGCGGATGGGGAGGAGCTCTATTCGCTCGCCATCCTCTTTCGGGAAGAAGGCCTGTTCGAACGGACCGTGTTCTACGCCACGGAAATCAATCGCCGTGCGTTGGCGAAGGCGGAGACGGGTGTTTACGACATAAGCCGGATGACGGAGTTTTCCCAGAACTATCAGCAATCGGGCGGGCGCTCCTCACTGTCGGATTACTACACTGCCGGGTACGGCCGCGCTGTGTTCGACCGCACTTTGCGCAGCCGGACGGTTTTTACAGAGCATAATCTGGCGACGGATCAGGTTTTCTCGGAAGTCCATCTCGTATCCTGCCGGAATGTTCTCATCTATTTCGATAATGCGCTTCAGGAACGGGCGATTGGCCTGTTTGCAGAGTCTCTTGCGCGGGGGGGATTCCTTGGTCTCGGTGCGCATGAGACATTGAGATTTTCCGGCCACGCACAGGCCTTCATCCCATTTGACGAGACCCAGCGCATCTGGCGCCGCACTGCCGTTCAGGAGGTAAACCATGCCCGATAGAGCCATCCGCTTCCTGATCGTCGATGATATGACCGAGAATCTGATGGCGCTGGAAGCCCTGCTCCGCCGGGATGGGCTGGAGGTCCATCAGGCGCAGTCAGCTGCGGAGGCGCTGGAACTTCTGCATGTCAATGATTATGCCCTCGTGCTTCTCGACGTGCATATGCCGGAGACGGACGGTTATGAACTGGCAGAACTGATGCGCGGGGCAGAGCGGACGCGCCTTGTGCCGATCATTTTTGTGACTGCTGTGGAAAAGGACGAAACACGCCGTTTCAGAGGCTATGAGGCCGGCGCCGTCGATTTTATCTTCAAGCCGATTGATCCTGTTATTCTGAAGTCGAAGGCAGAAGTTTTCTTCCGAATTGGTCAACAGGCCCGCGATCTTGCAAAGCAGCGCGATGAAATGCGCGCCATCGCCCAGCACCGGGACCAGGCAATGGCCCGGCTGAAGGCGCATACGGATAATTCTCCGCTCGGCTTTGTCGAATTGGATGGCGGCCTGGTGATGCGAAGCTGGTCACAGGGCGCGGAACGGATATTCAGCCGGCTTGCGCGCGATATGCTTGGTCAGACCCTTGAGGCGAGCGGATGGCTTCCGGCCGAAGCCACGACAGTGTTGAAGGGGTGGGTCGATGAGCACAGCGACTCTGATCGCTCGCTGCGACATAGCCTCGAGGTGGTTGCGAGAACGGCTGATGGCCGTGAAGTGACCTGCGAGGTTTATGGATCTGTGCTGATTGAGGCGGATGGGCGCCATCGCTCGCTGAGCCTGCAAGTGCTCGATATCACCGCGCGGCGGCAGGCCGAGGAAGTACGCTCGCTGCTCATCGGCGAGCTTAATCACCGGATCAAGAATACCCTCGCCAATGTTCAGGCGATTGCGCGTCAGACGTTGCGCCAGTCCGCAGATCTTGCGGAGTTCGACCGCAGCTTTTCAGGGCGGCTCCAGGCCCTCGCGCGCGCGCACTCAATCTTGTCAGACGCAACCTGGTCGAGCGCGCCTCTGGATGATCTTATTGAAGACCATATCCGTGCTGGCACGCTCGCGGCTGACCGCCTGCGCCGCACGGGCCCGCGGGTCGAAATTTCTCCTGAAAATATGCTCCGTATGGCGCTCACTCTGCATGAGCTGACCACCAATGCGCAGAAATATGGTGCTCTCTCGGTGCCTGGCGGCGAGATTCATCTCGACTGGGCGCTGGAAGGAGAGGGGCTTGTGCTGCGGTGGCAGGAAAAGGGTGGCCCGCCCGTGACGGCGCCTGCCCGCACGGGGTTTGGTCTGACGTTGATTGCGTCCAGTGCCGGGGGCGAGGAAGGAACCGTTGCCGCCGAATGGAGCCGCGAAGGTGTCAAATGGACCATCCGTCTCCTGAGGGGTGTCTCACCCCTTAAGGGCTCCCCAGCGGCGGCCCGGCCTGATTCCGCCGTGGCCGTTGCCGCCGGGGCGGAGTTGGCCGGTCTCCACGTCCTAGTGGTCGAGGACGAGCCGCTGGTTGTGCTCGACCTGACACATGAAATTGAGGATGCGGGCGCGGAAGTGGTCGCTGTCGCAAGAACGCTTTCCGAGGCCCTTGATACCGCCAGTGGGGACGGAATAGATCTGGCTATCCTTGACGGTAATCTCCGCGGCGAGAAGGTGGACGCCGTCGCAGAACTGCTGGCAGGGCGCGATATCCCGTTCTGCTTTGTGTCCGGCTATGGCCCTGAGCATCTTCCGAGTGCCTTCCGCTCCGTTCCGGTCATACAGAAGCCATTTAGTTCAGCGGGTCTGCGCGCCGTCTTGCGCCGCTTGGCGAAGCCTCGGGAAGCTCAGGTGGCCTGATAGGCTTCCGGGACCTCGATCCATGGGCTGCTAGCGCGAGCGAAACCCGGATCAAGGTGACGGAAACTGAGGCGTGGAGGCTGTGTTTTCGTAAATCGGCTTCAACATAGACCCGCTTGATTTTCCTTACGGATACGTGGGTAATCAGATGGAGAAACCTGATACGTGCAGGTGCAGCCCTGTCGGCCAGACATCCGGGCGGCCCCTGTTCCTGTTGAACTGACGCCGGAGAAGGCATGACATCCGAAACTAAAAAGCCACCAAGACGGTCGAAGAAGGCCGAGCAAAGAGCAGAGATGACCGAACAGATTCTCGATGCTGCCGAGTATCTGTTTTCCATCCACGGTCTGCATGGTGTCACGCTTCGGGATGTCGCCAAACGTGTTGGCGTCCACCACAGCCTGCTGAACTATTACTTCACCGACAAGCGCGAGCTGTTTGACGAGGTATTCAAACGGCGCGCCGAAGTGACCCGGTCGCTGCGTATGAAGGCGCTGGACGAATATGAGGCCTCTTGTGGCGGAAAGCCGACTGTGGAGGGCGCGCTGCGGGCGTTCCTGGATACTGACCTGGATCTCTACATCCAGGGCGGGGAAGGCTGGCAGAACTTTGCCAGCCTTGGCGCTCAGGTGGCCAATACGCCGCTCGGCGCCGAACTGTTCGACGAACATTTCGACGAGTTGGTGCTGCGCCTGGTGGGCATTCTCAAGCAAGCGCTTCCGGAGTGCGATGATGTGGATATCTTCTGGGGCTATCACTTTGTCACCGGCGGATTGATGCTCACCCTGGCCCGGACCGGCCGGATTGACCGCTTGTCGGGCGGGCTGTGCAAGTCCGATGACTTCGCGGCAGTCAAAGAGCGGATGGCCCGTTTCATGGCGGCGGGCTTCATCGACATCTGCAGACAGTCGGCCGCTTCGCGCAGCTGACGGCGGTGTCGGAGCGCTCGCAAGATGAATGGTTGGACCGGCTTGAAAATAATATTCACTCACGGGTGAGTGAATATTGACAGTGCGCCCGGAATGGCGCACCAAACTCCCAAGCGCCCATCAACGAGGCGCCTCAGGGAGGATCATCATGAAGATCAGAATTCTCGCTTCCGCGAGCGCGGCGGCCGTTCTTTCCATGCTCGGAGGCGCAGGCGCCCAGGAAGCCGAGCAGGCACCCGTCCGGTCAGAAGAGCCGGAGGCGCAGCGTAGCCTCGACAAGGTGGTGGTTACGGCCACCCGGCGTGAGGAAAGCCTGCAGGACGTACCCCTCAGTGTGACCGCCTACCAACAGGAAGCGCTGACCGAGAAGGGGATTGTCAGCTATGATGGCCTTGCCCGCGAAACACCCGGCGTTGTGATCAACCAGCCGACCGCCAACTTCAACAACTTCACGACCCGTGGCATCGCCACCAATGGCTATGGCGCCAATCTCCAGGCGGCCACCGCCATCTATATTGATGAACTCCCGATTTCGTCGAACGGCAACTCGACCATCCTTGACCCCACACTCTACGATGTGGAGCGTGTGGAAATCCTGCGCGGTCCGCAGGGCACGCTGTTTGGCGCGAACTCGCTGTCCGGTGCTGTCCGCATCCTGACGAAAAAACCCAACACCAAAGAATTCGAAGCTTCCGCCCTGGTTGATTATGGCCTGACAGACGGCGACGCCTTCCGCCAGCGCTATAACGGCATGGTCAACATCCCGCTGGCTGAAGATAAGCTGGGCCTGCGCGTCGTTGGCTTCTACCGCGATGAGGAGGGCTGGGTCGATAATATCGGCACCGGAATCGAAGGCGCCAACTCGCTGACCTCCTATGGCGGCCGCGCCATCCTGCGCTGGGAACCGACCGACGCGCTCGATATGCAGCTGATGGTTATCCATGAAAACAGCCAGCCGGATGATTCCGGGCTGACCAATCCGAACCGCGGAGAGTTTGTCCGCCTGACGGACCAGCCGGACCTTTTCCAGTCTGATTTCACCACTTACAATTTCGCGCTCGACTATGATTTCGGCTTCGCCAACTTCACCAGTTCATCGACTTACTCGAACATCGACGGGAAATTCATCGTCGACCTGGCCGGCACGTTCGGCCAGCTGATTCCGTTCGCTCTGGATGCGGTCGGTTATGATGAGACGTTCGTGCAGGAGGTCCGCCTTGCTTCGGCAGATGGCGGCAACTGGGACTGGATCATTGGCGGCTTCTATTTCAACAAGCGCCGCGACATTACCTATGACTACCGCTCGTCTCAGGAATTCCTTGATACACGCGGTCTAACCGGCCTGCCGGATGAATACTACCTCCGCTTCACCAGCTATTTCGACCAGTTCGAAACAGCGGGCTTCGGCGAGCTCACCTACCGCTTCTCGGACCAGTTCTGGGTGACCGGCGGCGCGCGCTACACTACGACTTCCGTGCAGAGCTTCACCAATGAAGGCGGCTATAACAGCAACTATCTGGCGCTCGCCCTGGGCGGAGCCACCAATGTTCCGATCACGGTGTTTCCTGTCGCCGCGGTGGAAGGCCTGAAGGTCGAAGGTGACAAGCTCTCTTACAAGCTCAGTGCTTCCTACAAGCCTGTCGATAATGTCACGACCTATGCGTCCATCTCGACCGGCTTCCGCTCTCCGGTGGCCAACGCACGCGCCGGCGCTGTCAGTATCGTCGACCCGAGTGATCTGGTCATCCCGAATGGCGCAGACTCCGATTCGCTGACGAACTATGAAATCGGTGCGAAAGGCTACTGGCTGAACGGCAAGCTGGCGGCAAATGTCGCGGCCTACTACATCGACTGGCAGGACATCCAAGTTCAGGCAAACCGCCTGTCGGACCAGGTTCAGTTCGCCACCAATATCGGCGGCGCGGTCAGCAAGGGCCTTGAGTTTGAAATCGCTGCTTATCCGGCGCAGAATTTCAGCTTCTTCCTCAACGGATCGCTGAACGATTCCGAAGTCACCGACGTGACGCCGACAGAGGCTGCCATGTCGGGCGCCGAAGAAGGCATCTCGCTTTCCTTCCCGACCTTCCAGGGTTCCGCCACGGTCCGCTATGACTGGAGGATGGGGGGCGACACCGATGCGTTCGCTGCGGCAACTGCGGCTTATGTCGGCGATTTCCCGGGCATGTTCCCGAACGTGCCGGGCAACCCGAACGTTGTCGCGCCAACCTTCGACTATACGGATGCCTACACGGTCGTGAACCTTCAGGCCGGTATGTCGCGCGACCAGTGGAAAGCTGTAGCCTATATTGAGAACCTTCTGGACGACAGTTCCATCACCTATGTGCATCCGGAGGCGTTTCTCGATGGCCGTTATGCAAGGCTCCGTCCACGGACAGTTGGTGTCCGTCTGAGCTATGAGTTCTGAGCCGATGTCCAGCCCCGACAGTGCGGTACAGGCCGCCTCCCCGCCCGGAACCGCTGTCCCGCCGGCCGCGCCTTATGCGCGGCCGGATGGGAAGGCCTGGTTCGTTCTCGCCGTTCTGTGTTTTGTCTATGTGCTGAACTTTCTGGACCGGCAGATCATTTCCATCCTTGCCAAGCCCATTCAGGATGAACTCGGCATCACGGACGGTCAGCTGGGCCGCATAACCGGCCTCTACTTTGCGCTGGTCTATTGCATCCTGGGCATTCCTGTCGCCTGGATTGCAGACCGCACGAACCGGGTGAAAGTGCTGTCGGTTGCCTGCGCCATCTGGAGCGCAGCAACGCTTTTCTGTGGCCTGGCGCGCAGCTATCCGCAATTGGTGGTGGGCCGGCTGGCGGTCGGCGTTGGAGAGGCGGGCGGCGTGCCGCCATCCTATGCCATTATCTCGGACTATTTCCCTCCGGGGCGGCGCGGAACAGCGCTGGCCTTGTTCAATTTCGGGCCCCCTATCGGCATGGCGCTTGGTGTGGCGTTCGGCGCCTCTATGGCGGCGGCATTTGACTGGCGCATCGCGTTCATCTCGCTCGGCATGGTGGGAATAACCACCGCGCTCTTCGTGTATTTCTTCGTGCCTGAGCCGGAAAAGGGAAGGCTTGATGCCCCGCCATCTGCACCGGCCCTTGAGCCATCAGTAGGCAAAATACCTTCTGCGGGCTCTGGCTTCTGGAGCACGATGCGGATGTTCTTTACACGGCCGGTTTTGATCCTCACGGCGTTGGCCAGCGGCGCTATCCAGTTTGTCACCTATGCCACGCTGAACTTCACGACGCTGTTCCTGATGCGCGAGAAGGGCATGACGCTGCAGGAACTGGCACTGTACTATTCGATCCTGCTCGGGGTCGGGGTTGCTGCGGGCATGTATGTATCTGGTTGGCTGGTCGACCGGTTTGGCCAAAAGTCAAAAGTTGCCTATGCGCTGGTGCCGGCTATTGGTTTGGCGGCGGCCATCCCCTTTTTCCTCGGCTTCGTCTGGGCGCCTGGCTGGCCGCTTGCGCTGCTGTTCCTGATCGGGCCGACTTTCTTCAACTATTTCTATCTCTCGCCAGCCGTCACCCTGGTGCAGGAAGAGGTCCGCCCGGATCAGCGCGTGCTGTCCGGCGCGCTGCTCCTGCTGATCATGAACCTTATCGGCCTCGGTCTTGGGCCGACCTATCTCGGCATGGCGAGTGACATGTTCAGGGCGGAAAATCCGGAAAACTCACTTCAATTGGCATTCTACACACTGACTCCATTTTACGTCCTGGCGGTCATCCTGTTTCTCTGGCTGGCCCACGCGATCCGGAAGGAAGAAGCCCAGAGGGTAAAGTCATGACGCGCATGAGTTCTATTCTTGCAGGCCTCACGGCCATGTTTCTGGCTACCGCGTGTGCAACGCAGGCGGGGGCCGCTGGTCCTGTCATCAGCGCTCCGGCTGGCATGATATCGGGAACTGTGTCGGGAGATGTCGTTGTCTACAAAGGTATTCCGTATGCGGAAGCGCCTGTCGGGGAGTTCCGCTGGAAGCCACCTGTTCCTGCCGCCCCCTTCGAGACGGTGTTTGCAGCCTCTGACTTCGGTCCGGCCTGCATCCAGCCGCGCCCCAGAGAAGGCAGCATTTATGCCAATCCGCCCGAAACGGTGAGCGAAGACTGCCTGACACTCAACATCTGGGCGCCGGCAGACGCCGCATCTGCGCCTGTGATGGTGTGGATACACGGCGGCTCTCTCACCGCGGGTTACTCGGGTGAACCCCTCTATGACGGAACAGCCCTGGCTGAGGCTGGCGTGGTGCTGGTGTCGATCAACTACCGGCTGGGCGTGCTGGGGTATCTCGCGCACCCGGAACTCAGCGCCGAATCGCCTGAGGGTGTGTCCGGCAATTACGGCCTGCTGGATCAGATCGAGACGCTGCGTTGGGTCCAGCGCAATATTGCAGCCTTTGGCGGGGATCCAGGGAATGTCACGGTTGCTGGCGAGTCTGCCGGGGCGCTGAGCGTGATGTATCTCATGGCGGCGCCGGATGCCCGGGGACTTTTTCACAAGGCGATTGCCCAAAGCGCCTATCTCATTCCGACGCCTGAATTGAAGACGGCGCGATATGGTCATTTCGCGGCGGAGGATGTGGGCAGCTACATTGCCCAGGCCACTGGCGCAAACGATCTTGCCGGTCTTCGCGCGCTGGATGGCGAAATCTTGACGGCCGCAGCGGCGGTAGCAGGGTATGCGCCCTGGGGCACAGTTGATGGCAAAATCCTGAAACGGCAACTCGTTGATACATTTGATGCCGGCGAGCAGGCTGGCGTGCCCATTCTTGCCGGGTTCAACAGCGGGGAAATCCGGTCCATGCGGTTCCTGATGTTACCCGTGCCGGTAAGCGAAGAGGTGTATGAGGAGGCCATCCGTGAGCGGTATGGGGATCTGGCCGATGCGTATCTTCGGCTTTATCCGTCCTCAGATCTTGTAGAATCTGCTCTCGCGGCACCGCGCGATGCGCTCTATGGTTGGACGGCCACACGGCTCGTGCGGGATCAGGCTGCACTTGGCGAAGCGGCCTATCTTTATCATTTCGATCATGACTATCCGGCCGCATCGGCGCTGGATCTGAAAGGGTTCCATGCCGCCGAGATTCCCTATGCGTTCGGAACTCTCCGGAAGACGCCGCGTTTCTGGCCCGAAATACCTGAAACCGCAGAAGAGCAGGCGCTTTCCGATGCCATGCTTGGCTATTGGGTTTCATTCGCGCGGGACGGCCAGCCTGCAGTGGAAGGCGCTCCAGAATGGCACCCCTTTGCGCCCGGCAAGGCGTATATGAGCTTTGCTGGCTCGCCCCAGCCCGCCAGCGATCTCGATCCAGGCATGTTCGACCTGCATGAGACCGTCATGTGCCGGCAGCGCGCGGAAGGGCTGCAGCTGTGGAGTTGGAATATCGGCGTGAAGGCACCTGTCATCCCGCCCGCAGGAAATGACTGCCCATGAATATAGACAGTATGCAGGCCTATGACCTGACCCTTGATAAATTCCTCACCCATGCCGCCAAATGGCATCCGGACACGGAGCTTGTCACGGCTGGAGATACGCCAGGTGTGGCGAGTGACAGGGCCGGCTATGCCGCGCTGGAATCGCGGTGCCGGGCCGTTTCAGGCCTCTTGTCTCGCTTGGGCGTGAAGCCCGCAGATCGTGTGGCGACGCTTGCCTGGAATACGCGGGCGCATGTCGAGGCATGGTACGGTATCATGGGAATGGGGGCCGTGTGTCATACGCTGAACCCGCGCCTGACCGCCGACCATCTTGCCGCGATGGTGACCCAGTCTGAAGCCCAGATACTGATCGTGGACGGCGATCTTGTGCCCTTGGCCCGCCAAGTGGCCGAGCGGGTGCCCGGGATCAGGCAGATACTGGTCATCAATACGCCTGAGGCGGAGGAAAGCCCGGAAGCAGGCCGCGCAACGGTCGCGTTATTGGAGACGCTGCTGGCCGAAGGAGCGAACGAGCCAATGGCCTGGGGGGACTTTCCCGAAACTGCGCTCTCGGGCCTCTGCTTTACTTCCGGCACAACTGGGGCGCCCAAAGGCGTCGCCTACACTCATCGTTCCAGCTATCTCCATACGCTCCGTGTCCTGCAGGCCGACGTCATGGCGATTACGGCGCAAGATGCTGTGCTCGCCATGGTTCCGATGTTTCATGCCAATGCCTGGGGGCTGCCTTTTGCGGCCCCTGCGGTGGGCGCCAAACTCGTCCTCCCGGGCCGGCGCAGTGACGGCGCCAGCTTGGCCCGGCTTATCAGTGAAGAAAGGGTGACCCTCGCTGTCGGCGTGCCCACCGTCTGGCTGGGGCTGATGGATTATCTGGATGAAACAGGCCTGAAGCTGCCCTCCCTGAAGCGGATCATTGTGGGCGGCGCGCCCATGCCGCCCGCGTTGATGGAGCGGCTGGAGCAGGGGCTGGGCATAGTAGTTCAGACAAGCTGGGGAATGACGGAGCTTTCTCCGCTCGGTGTGATCATGCCGCCAGATGCGCCCTTGCGCTCTCCCGAGTTCTCCGGGCGCCCTGCCATCGGCATGGATCTCCTCCTTACGGATGCCAGCGGGACCCCTCTGCCACAGCAACGCGGCGCCGAAGGGCATCTCAAAGTGCGCGGCCCATCTGTGGTGGAGCGGTATCTTGGACAGGACCAGTCTGCTGCCGGTGATGACGGATGGTTCCCAACCGGCGATCTGGCGCGGATTGATGAAGACGGACATCTTATCATCACCGGGCGTGCCAAGGATCTTATTAAATCTGGCGGAGAGTGGATAAACCCTGCGGAAATAGAAGCAATCATCAGCGCATTGCCGGAAGTGTCACTCGCCGCAGTGATTGGCCAGCCGCATCCCAAATGGGGCGAGCGTCCGCATCTGATCGTCGAGCTCCGCAACGACAAGGAGATAGACGATGATACACTTCTGGCGCCGCTCGAAGGAAAAGTGGCAAGCTGGTGGATTCCTGATACCGTGATCCGTCTGTCCTCAATGCCACTGGCTGCCACAGGCAAGATCGACAAACAGAAGCTCAGGGCGGACTTCGGAGTCTTGTAGGCTGACATTCTGTGAGCAAAAGGAAACTGGCCGATGAAATTTATCTCCAGTCTGGCATCCGCCGCCCTACTTCTCGCAGCCTGCACGACCAGCCCGGCTGGTCTCAAGGATAACCCGCTTCCGGAAACCCTTCCGGGCTGCCCTCAGGCCATCGCTTATTCGCAAGCTCATCGCGGCCTTTCCGTCCTTGTACTGCAAAATGGAGATGTCGTCTGCAGCACGGGTGGGGCAAGCATTGAAACCCCGTATGAGCTATGGTCCGGAACGAAGAGTTTCGTGGGCGTCATGGCGGCTGCTGCAGTTCAGGACGGTTTGCTGTCCCTGGATGAACTCGCCGCAGACACATTGCCGGAATGGGCCGATGACCCGGTTAAGTCTCGCGTCACGCTGCGGCAAATCCTCTGGATGGTGGAGGGGCAACCCAGCGAGATCGGGAATCCGCCAGGATATGCCGGCGCGGTTGACGTTGGCTTCAACGCGGCGCCGGGAGATCAGTTCCAGTACGGCCCCGTGCCCATGCAGCTTTTCGGTGAGATCATGCGCCGCAAGCTTCTGGCCGCGGGGTTGGACGCAGATCCGCTCGCCTATTTTGACCAGCGTATCCTTGGCCCCCTTGGCATAACCGGCTATCGCTGGCGGCAAGGCACAGATGGATATCCGCTGATGCCACAGGGTGCCCTTCTGTCCGCGCGTGAATGGTCCGTGTTCGGTGAATTCGTTCTTCGCGGCGGCTATAGCCCGGATGGGACGCTGCTTGTTGCCCCGGATGCTTTCGCCGAAATGTTCGAGGGAAGCGAAACCAACCCAGCCTACGGACTGACCTGGTGGCTGGGGCGTCCGTCGTCATCTCCTGATCCGGTAACGCGCGGGTCCGACCTCCGCCAGCACCTTGACCGGTTGCCGCCTGATCTTGTCCTCGCTTCGGGGGCGGGCGGACAGCGTCTTTATCTCATCCCCTCGCGCGGCCTGGTGATCGTGCGGCAGGCGGACCTTGACTTTGAAGCGCTCCGGGCCGGGCAGGGCTCGGACTGGAAGGACACAGAGTTTCTGAGCCTGTTGCTGGGCGACACCGAGACGCCCAGGCCACCCCCAAACGTCGCCGAAACGATGACACAGGCCCGATCGCCCGATGGCCACTTCATCAGCTGGCGCGAACATCTGATTGATGCGGAAGATGTGAATGGCGGTGTGGCCATTCGCGGCGGCGACGGGCTTGCGATGGCTGACCTTGATCGTGACGGAAAGGCAGACATCGTGTCGGTGCATGAGGATTCCGGACATGTCCGCATTGCCTTTGCCGGCACGGGTCCGCAGGACTGGCATCTGGTGACGCTGGGCGAAGGCGCCATGGTGGCCGCCGTGGAAGATGTCGCAATCGGCGATCTGAACGGGGATGGCTGGCCCGACATCCTGGCGGCGTGCGAAGAAGGCCACCTCATCTACTTCGAAAATCCCGGTGCGCAGGCGCGCTCATTGACCTGGGCCTCAATCATCCCGGAGGTAACCACGGGACGAGGCTCCTGGCTGCGCGTGTTCCTGGCTGATCTGAACGGAGATGGCCAGCTTGACGTTACCGCAGCAAACAAGGGTGGCACAAATATAATTGCCCCTGAAGACCAGGGGCGCATCGAGAGCACCACCTCATTGTTCCTGCTGGATGGCCCGCCTCTGGAACAGGGCTCATGGCGCGAGCAGGTTCTCCTCAGCGATGAAATCGCCAACACCGCCCAGCCTATAGATGTCGATGGGGATGGCGATCTGGATGTACTCGCTGCAGCCCGGAACCGGCAGGAAATGTTTATCCTGGAGAACCGGTCGATGCGTACCGATGGCACCCTCGATATGGCCGTACACAGAATTAATATCAGAGCCGGATTTGACGTTCCGAGCGGATGGGAGGCGCGTGCCAACGCCTTTCAGTCCGACTGGGCCGACCTTGACGGCGATGGCCGGCTGGATCTGGTCGTAAATGTCCTCGAGACGGCGCCAGACACACCGGTGCACATAGGTCTGGCCTGGCTGAAGCAACCTGAATCCCTCAGC
Organism: Hyphomonas sp. NPDC076881; assembly: GCF_050269995.1. Lineage (NCBI taxonomy): Bacteria > Pseudomonadati > Pseudomonadota > Alphaproteobacteria > Hyphomonadales > Hyphomonadaceae > Hyphomonas > Hyphomonas sp. NPDC076881. The sequence continues at coordinate 74,354 of NZ_JBNNJJ010000007.1, forward strand.
CATCCCTGGATCATGCAACGTATCGGCGATGTGATGCCGGACTGGATAGCCGGTCTCACCCTGGCGGACATTGATGGCGATGGATACCTGGATGTCATCGCGGGCGGATATTCGGGGCTGAACATTCTAGCCGGCACATTCTCCGGCGCTCCTCGGCTGATGGATGATCCTGAGGCGACACCCTCGGATACGCTTGGACGGATGGCCTGGTTCCAAAATCCGGGAGCGGAGGAGGGCGCCTGGACACGGCATGACATCTCTCGCCGGGTGCGCGGCATGTATGACGCATGGATCGCCGTCGATATGGATGGAGATGGGGATCTGGACTTTATCTCGACGCGCGGCAATAGCGGCGCGCTGGATGGCGTGTTCTGGATAGAGCAGGTGCGCAGTCCTTCGCCGGCCCGGAGTTTCACACCGGCCCGCCCCGTGGACAGCCAGGAAATGCCCCTGCCGCCAGAGAACTGGCTAAAGCAGTACCGGCGCGGTCAAACATACAGGCCAGCAGACAATACGGACTGATCCTTGGCCAGATAACCCTCGCTATCGGGCAAAGCCAAAATGAAGCTCGTCTCCGTTGCCGCAGAAACGCGCACGTCATACGGTTTCAGATCAGACGGCGGCGAACCTGGCTGGCGAATGCATCCAGGGCGAGCACCGTGGCGAATATTACCAGAAGGATAGTTCCCACATGCCCGTATTGCAGCATGTCAAACCTTCCCTTCAGCTCTTGCCCGATGCCGCCTGCGCCGACGATCCCAATAACTGTCGCCATACGGATATTCCGGTCTACGACATAAAGGGTGAGCGCCACGAATGAGGGAACGACGTTTGGCAGGACTGCCAGGCGGAGGACCGTTAGACGGCTTGCGCCGAGTGCGGCCAGGGCTTCCTGGGGGCGTATGTCGGCGGTCTCCACATCGTCTGCATAGAACTTTCCCAGAAATCCGACGCTGTGAAGCGTGAGGGCAAGAATGCCCGCAACAGGGCCGAAGCCGAACAGAAGCACCAGAAACAGCGCGCTCACGAGTTCCGGGATGGTCCGTAAAAGCGAAACAAGGGAGCGTGCAGCCGTGCGGACCATGGGGTGGGGTGTAAAGTTGCGCGCGGCGAGCGGCATCAGGCAGAGGCTGGCAAGCATCGCGAAAAGGCTCGCCCAGATTGCCATCTCTATGGATTGGAGCATCTTTCCGCAGACATAGAGCAGATAACCAAATGGCTGCACTAGATATCGCTCTGTAATATCGCGCGTCTCTATTTCGAGGGTTTCAGGGTTCAGCGCCGTTTCGTGCCGCGTCACCTCTTCAATGCGCGAGGGCCAGGCGCGCGGTTCACTGCCCGCCTCAAGGGGCGTTCGCTCGTCCATCACTAGCGGGAACATCTTGTCCTCGATCGAGGCAAGCCCGCGCCCAATCTGGGAGCTGTCAGACCCCGAGCCGAGACTGGCTGCAACAAACTCCTGCACATTGCGTACAAAGACGTTGAGCTCCACGCGCGGCGCAGACCATACCAAAAACGCAAAGCACGCCAGAACGGCCAGCAGTGTCTGGCTGCCATAGACCGGCTTTAACCGCCATGCCTCGGGCGGGCGAAGATCGCCGGCAGCATTCTGGGTCATGCTGTAACGCTCCGCTTAAGGATCGGTTCGGGCGCGTGAGGGCTGATGGAAAGGGCGTGCGGGGCGCCGTCAAACTCTTTATGCCCGGTCTTGATAACCACAATCCGGTCTGCAAATTCATGTGCCAGGTCCGTCTGGTGCAGCGAACAGAGCACTGCCGCGCCGCGTTCCTTTGCCGTTCGCCGCAGAAGGGCAATGATGTCGCGTGAAGTTGCCGGATCGAGGCTTGCAACGGGTTCATCCGCCAGGATGATAGCGGGTTTTCCCATCAAAGCTCTTGCGATGCCCACACGCTGCCGCTGGCCGCCGGAAAGCTCGCGCGCCCGGCGGTTTACATGGCTTTCGTCAAGGCCCACTTCGGCCAGCAACCGGCACGCTTCAGCTTTCACAGCCGGGGGATAGAGCCGCAGCATCAGCCGCCAGAGCGGCAGTTCGCCTGCCAGGCCGGCCATGACATTCTGGGCCGAGCTTAACCGGTCGATCAGCCCATGGTCCTGATGCACCATTCCCAGTTTGCGCTGGATCTGCCGGCGTGTGGCTGAGGTGAGCGGGGTGCCCTGCAACGAGATCTGACCGGAAGTGGCAGGCACCAATCCGGAGATAAGCCGTAACAGCGTCGATTTCCCCGAGCCTGACGGGCCAAGAATGACGCAGAACTCACCCGCGCGGAGATCCAGATCAATCCCCTGAAGCGCAATTATGCCGTTATAGGCTGCACTTACGCCCGAAAGACTAAGTATGGCCGGGTTCAGGCTGGGGCCGGTGTTTCGCGCGTCCGTCACCGGTAAGTGCCCGCGCGCCGCACCAAGGCGGCCGTAAACACGCTATCCACACCTGCTACGGGCCGAAAGGCGGTTTCAAAATCATCATCCGTGATCGTAATATCGTACTGGTCGACCCGTTTTCCGCCATATCCGCGAATATCATCGGCAGATATGCCGGGTTGTTCATGCAGAGCGCCAAGGGCGGCGCGCAGTCTGGACTTTACGGCCGGCGGCAGCGCTTTGGCCGACACCATCGGAGGGTTGGGAATAGGGGCTGAGCGTCCCACGATCCGGAAGCGGGAAGCTTCAATCGCGCCCGAATTTGCCGCGCGTTCGAACGATATGAACGACGCAGCAGCGCCATCCACCAGGCCGTTGTCCAAAGCAACAAGTCCGCTGGTGTGGCTATCCCCGATGCGCACCTGAGAGAGATCCTTCCGCGGATCAATGCCGGCGTCCAGAAGTATGCCGATGGGAAAGACAAAGCTGCTCGCCGATTGTGGCGGACCGAATGCCACGGATCGGCCGCGCAGATCCGCCGCGCTGGAGATACCACTGTCTTTCAGCGCAAAAATCCCCGCAAAATAGGTCGCGCTGCCATTGGTGGATTCCACGGCCAGCAACTCGGCGCATCCGCGATCACGGGCCTCACGATAGGATGTCGGGCCAAGCCAGGCGACGTCTGCAAGTCCCGTGCACACTGCTTCGATCGCCGCCGCATAGCTCTGGCCGACGCGCACACGGAAGTGCAGTCCGCTTGTCTTGGTCAGCGCATTGAACAAGGGAAGGAAATCCGCCCGGGTGCCGTCTTCCGTGCCGCCATCGGCTGGGATCAGGATGACTTCCAGCGGTTGGCGGGCGCTGCCATCCCTCGCCTGGGCCAGCGCGGGGAGCGTTCCCAACATCCAGATGCATAGCAAAGCCGCAATGATGCGCATGGCTAACCCCTTTTTACGTCCATCCGCAGGCTAGCGGCTCGCCGCAACAATAATGTGACGTGACGGGAAAATTTCAGGGTTGTTTGTGAATTTTATTCAATTCTGCCTGTGCTAGATTTTATTTTCCCGCAAAGTGCGGCAGACGGGTCTTTTCGGGCAGCGGGCGCCCGGCATAACACCCGCATGTGTTCAGGGAGCAGGCAATGAAGAAAAAAGAGACGCAGTCCAAAAGCGCCCCCGGCGCAAGGAAGGACACGGCAGTTGTTAGCAATGTCCTGAGCCGCATCCGCATCCGGCAGGCGTCCTTGGGTCCCAGTACGAGTTCCATTGCCGAGTTTGTGCTCAACAACCCGCGCCGCGTTGTCGGTATGTCGGTCACCGAACTTGCCGCTGAGACGGGGGCCAGTGATGGCAGTGTCGTCAATTTCTGCCGCCAACTCGGCCTGACCGGATTTCAGCAACTGAAGCTCAGCCTGGCGCAAGATACCGTTCAGCCGGTGCAGTTCATACAGGAGGATCTCCAGCGGGGAGACGATACCGGAACCATATGCCGCAAAATGTTTCATGCCGGCATTCAGGCGCTGCGCGATACGCTGTCGGTGGTGGACGCGGACGCGATTGATCAGGCTGTGCAGGCAATTCGGGCGGCCGACCGGATCGAAATCTATGGAATCGGGTCCTCCGCGCCGATAGCGGAAGACGCACAATACCGTATGCTGCGTATCGGAATCGATGCGCGCGTTGTGGTGGACAGCCATATTCAGGCCATCAGCGCCTCACGTACCGGCCCGAATGTCGCTGTGCTGACCATATCGCACTCCGGCGCAACGCATGAAACCCTTTCCGCCACCCGCCTGGCGCATGAGGCCGGCGCAAAAACCATTGTCATTACGAACTTCGCCAATTCCCCCATTCAGGCTTATGCCGACATCAAACTCTACACGATGTCGAAGGAAACCCGCTTCCGTACTGAAGCCATGACCAGCCGGATCGCGCAGCTTTGCGTCATCGATACGCTGATTGCGGCCCTTGCTATGGCGGATTACGACCATGCCACCGAAACGCTTCGAGAAACCTTCGATGTCCTTTCAATCAAGCGCTTCTGAGGGGTTCAGATCAGCCTGGCGAAGAATTCCTGCGGGGTCGGCGCAACCAGAAGGCAGGGCATTCCTATCCCAACGGCGCCTTCAATGTCGGTATCCGGGTTATCCCCCAGCATCACGGTGCGGTGAGGGGAGGTGCCGATGATCCGGCACGCTTCACGGAAAAAGCCCTCGCTCGGTTTGCCAATAATCTCGGTCTCGGCCTGAGACAGATCGACCGCCGCTTCAAGGGCGGCGTGAAAAGCGCCGGTCTCAAGCCGGATACGTGCATTGGCGCCCCGGTGCGAGCCATCCGGATTGGCGACGATGAGTTTTGCGCCACCGGCCAGGCAGTTTGCCGCGCGTTCCAGTGCGGCATAGGTCACCCGTGTATCCCGCATCAGGATGACGACATGTGCTTCCTCTCGCACAACCTCAATGCCTGAGCGTTGAGCCAGGGCCTTCATGGCGGGGCTGCCGATGATTATGGCCCGTTTGAGCCCCAGATCCCGCGCCCGCTTTATCGCAAACATACCAGCCAGCAGGATGCGCTCCGGAGGCAGTTCAATGCCGGATTTGTCCAGAATGGCGCGCATTTCGTCTGGGGTATGGGTGGAATTGTTCGACACAATTGCCAGCCGTTTCTGATGAGCGCGCAGAAATGCTGCAGCTTCAGGAACCAGAACATTGTCTATTGCGCAGCACCCATCCCAATCCAGAAGAAATCCGTCAGCGGACTTTATGAGTGATTTGGGGTCCCGGCTGCGCAGCTCTTCAAGGGAAATAACATTCTTCATGCGCGGCGGCTTAGACGAAATGAAAATAATTCAAAAGATAGAAAATTATATGTGAGTGAATTTTATATATGAATTACACAAAGTTCACCGGCGCGTCACATTCACCCGCTACCCGGCCCCTGCGCAGAACTGATTGCGCGCAAAGCTATTGCGGTTGCCCGGTCAGGCCGGCGCAACCTGAACCTCGGAGGGGTGACGGTGAGATACGATCTGAAAAAGAGACTGTTGTTGAGTGTTGGGGCCGCACTGGTCTCGGCCAGCTTCGCGGCGCCTGTGATGGCGCAGTCCGAAGTTGCGGAAGATGATGAGGCCCGCCTCAGCACGGTGCTGGTCGAGGGCCGCCGAGTGGACCAGGCAACGCCGATGGCGATTGATCTCGTGCAGTTCGGCAACCAGGTTCAGCTGATCGACGCACAGAAGATTGAAACGGGCGGCTTCACGAACTTTGGGGAAGCGGCAGCGGGTCTGATCCGCGGCGCAAACATTGGTTACTCACCCGATGAGGGCGAATTCACCATCCGTATTGATGGTGGTACGGACCGTGACACGCTGCTTTTGGTTGATGGCGTTCCGTATTTCGACCGTTCCAGCCCGTCAGAAGATCTGTGGCCAGCTACCGCTATCGACCCCCGTATGATCGACAGCGTTGAGGTCTATCGCGGTGGTCAGTCGTTGTATTTCGGCTCAAACGGCGGCCTCGGTGTGGTCAGTGTAAAGACGAAAGAACCTGACGGCACCAAAAAAGGCCAGATCGGCGTCTACGCCGGTTCATTCAAGACCCGTGAAATCTATGGCAATGTGTCGATGCCCATCGACTCCGAAGGCAAGCACAGCTTCCTGGTGTATGGCCGGTCCTATCACTCTGACGCGCACGAGCTTTTCGATGTCTCCGCCTATGGCGATAACGTCCTCGCTCTTGGCGGGTTCCAACCTTACCCCTATGACTTCAACAGCATCGGCGCGAAATATCTCTGGAAGATCGATGCGAGCTCAGAACTGCGCCTGGGCGCAAGTTTCTCCACCATCGACTTCCACGACTCTTTCCCGAACTCGACCATCTACACACCCAACTTCACCGAGTTCCCGATCTATACGGCGAACTACAAGAAGTCCTTTTCGGACAATTTCCGGATCGAGGTCGACTCTCACTGGCAGAAGCCACAGCTGAAAAACCACGAAGTGCTGGCCCGCATCTGCCGTACGCCGCGCCTGCAGGATCTGCCGGCAGACGTGCGCGCTATCGCTGCGGCTCAAGGGATCACCAGCTTCACAACGGCAGCACAATACGAAGCCTTTGCCGCCACCGTACCGAACCTCTCGGCCGGCTGCGTGACAAATCCCTACGGAACCACAAGCGGCGCGGCCACGAGCGCGAAGAATGGCTGGATGGTGAACCAGGACCCCAGCAGCCCGTATTTCGGTCAGCCCTACGGCACCATCCAGAACCCGTTCCCGATCGGCGCGCCTATCGGATACGTGATCGAGACGACCACCTCCTTTGGGGACAACACACCGGTCAAGGGCTGGGGGTCAACGGATAACCGCCGCTCCGGTTACATTGACTATGGGATCAATGCCCGCGGCACCTACCGCCTCAACGACCTTGTCGAAGTTGTTGGCGGTGTTCAGTACACTGCCTATGAAGATGCGTCCGACGACTCTTTCGGGGTCAAAGATGTGAAGGTCACATCGACTGGCCTCTATGGCGATCTGCGTCTCAGCCTGCCGGTTCTGGAAGGCCTCAACGGCTCCTTCGCTGTCCGCCAGGATTTCAATGAGGGTTTTGATGATGAGATGATCTACAAGATCGGCGTTCGTCAGAACCTGCCGGCCGGCATTTATGCCCGCGCCAGCGGTGGCACATCCTACTCGGCGCCCAAGATCGACGAGATCGGCGCCTACGGGGCCAACCAAAACCTCAACCCCGGCCTTGAGCCGCAATCGGTCGAAGCATTGAATGCCGGCGTCGGCATGGACGGCTCGTTCCGGGGCGGCACCTTCAACATTGAGCTGGGATACTTCAAAACCGACATCAAGAACCAGTTTGGTACGCGGTCGGTTGAATCGGTTTGCACACAATATGCGGGCAACCCGTTTGGCCTCGACATCATCAACCGGAACCGGGAAAGCATCGTGCCGCCTGACTCCTTCTGCGCAACGGCGGCCAGCCGTGGCCTCGACGGATCGGAGGTTGTGGCTGTCAACACCCTGGACATCCAGGAAATCGAAGGCTTCACAGTCGATCTCGCCTTCGACTATGGCCCGTTCTCCGGCGACGTGTCCTACACCATGATGGACTCCCTAGAGACCAACCCGGTATTTGGTCTCCCGGCCCGTCTGGATGGGACAACAGCAAACCTGGGCTTCGTGACGCCCGGCCCGGCAGGGTCGCAGGAGAAACGCCAGTCCGGCGAACGCCCGGAATGGACCGTCTCTGCCCTGTTGACCTACAAGCCGACCGATCAGTGGGTCTTCGCGCTCAACCCGCGCTTTCAGGGGCCGGAATGGGCCTATGCGCCGACAACAGCAGCCCGTCTCGTGGACGCCGATGGCAACCGCGTGGTCGATGATGTCAACTTCGGCAACTATTTCGTCCTCAACGGGTCCATCCAGTACTTCTTCGGCAAGGACCACGAGCACCGCATTCTCATTCGTGGCGTGAACCTCCTCGATGAGGGCTATTATGAGCGCTACTCCGGCGGTGCCAGCCTGACGCTGGACCGCGCTGTGGTCCGCGGTGAGGTTGGCGTCAATGACAGCGCTTACTACCGCCAGTATGGCTGGAACGGCAAACCGCGCTCTGCCTGGATCCAGTACGAGTACCGCTTCTGATCTGCGTGATGGCGGCGATCATGTCGAGCCGCCATCCGCCGTTGCCGGCCAGTGGCTTTCCCCGGGCTGCTGGCCGGTCCTCTGCTCGCATCTCTTCCATTCAGGAGAAATCACGCATGTTTTCCCGCAGGTCGTTTATTGCGCTTACCGGTGCTGCTACTGCCGCAGTGGCGTCCCAGCGCAGCTTCGCTGACAGTTCATCTGTCTACTTCACGCTCGGCATTGCCTCGGGCACTCCGCGCCCCGAGAGTGTCATCCTCTGGACGCGGCTTGCGCCCGATCCCCTGAGGGGCGGTGGTATGCCGCCCGGCCGCGCCGAAGTCCGCGTGCGCGTTGCCCGCGACCCTGCCATGCGCGATGTCATCCGCGACGAAATGGTAGCCACGTCCGACGCCAAGGCCCACTCGGTCCATTACAAATGCGAAGGCCTCGAACCTGGCCGGGAATACTGGTACCAATTCAGCTACAATGATGAAGATACCGTCATAGGGCGCACACGGACGACAAACCCCAGTGATGACCAGGCTCGCATCGCGCTGGCCTACTGCCAGCACTATGAAGCCGGCTACTACGCTGCCTATCGCGATTTGGCTGAGTGGATGCCTGATCTCGTCATCCACACGGGTGACTATATCTATGAGGGCGGCGTCGGCACGCTCGGCTCTTATATGCGGGACGTTGGCGCCGGCGAACGGCGCCTGTTCGAAACCGTACGCCTCCACAATGGCCCGGAAATCGTTACGCTCTGGGACTACCGCAACCGCTACGCCCTCTACAAAACCGATCCCCATCTGCAGGCCGCGCATGCCATCGCGCCCTGGATCGTCGCCATGGATGACCATGAGATCGACAATAACTGGGCTGGCGCCATCCCTCAGGATCCCGAAAAGCAGACCGGTCTGGAGTTCCGCGTTCGCAAGCTCGCCGCATTCCAAGCCTATTACGAGCATATGCCGATCGAGACGCCGCCTTGGGTCAAGGGCACCGAATCCGGGCTGCTGATGCACGGTGCCTTCCGCCTTGGCCCGGCGCAGGTCCACCTGCTGGACACCCGCCAGTTCCGGACCGACCAGCCCTGCAGCGATGGCCGCAAGGCCTATTGCGAGGAAGCCAACGATCCTGCTCAAACCATGATGGGCAAGGCGCAGGAAGAATGGCTGCACACGGAACTGAAACGTTCCGGCGCCGCGTTCAACCTGATTGCCACGCAGGTGTGGTTCACGCCCTATCGCTACAATGCGCCGCCTGAGGCACCTGTTACCAATCTTGACAGTTGGGATGGTTACCCGCTCGCCCGTCAGAGGCTGGCAGACATGCTGGCCACCGGCGTGAAGAACCCGGTCTTCCTCACCGGCGACTGGCACACTGCCATGGCGTCGACGCTCTACCAGACGCCGTTCGATACGCGCTCGAAGCGTATCGGCCACGAACTGGTTGGCAGTTCCATTTCCTCAGGCTGCCCCTGGGCGCGTGATATGGAAGTGATGCGTGAGGCAAACCCTCATGTGTCCCATCTGAATGGCAAACAGCGCGGGTATCTGCGTGTCACGGTCAGCAAAAAGGATTGCGCAGGCGATTTCCGGGTCGTCGAAGATGCCGGCCGCTCGGATTCCCGTGTGTATACGGACGTAGAGATCCGCACCCGGGACATCTGATCCAATCCCCGGAAAAACAAAGGCTGGCCGGAACCTTTCGGGCCAGCCTTTTTCTTTGCGCGCAACATCAGTTGACCGCAAAGGCAAACAGCAGGGCCAGCAGAACGGTCCAGAGAAGGAGGAGGGCGGCGATCAGAGTGGCCAGGATGGGGCGCATGTTTCACACCAGGTCGAAGATTTCAGAATTTATGCGCCAGAGCGGCACACCCATGGCCAGCAGCGCGGCGCGGGCGGCATCCGTCATGGGCGGCGGGCCACACAACATATGAGACCAGGCGCGCGTCTCTTCCGTCAGGTGCCGCTCAAGAATTTCCTGGTCCAGGAACCCGCTTTCGCCGTCCCAGTCTTCCGGCGGTTTTTCCAGCACATGGACCACCTTCAGATACATGTCGCGCGCCAGTGCCTCCAGTTCCTCCCGTAAGGTCACCTCGCTCCATTCCTTGTTGGCGTAAAACAGGATTACCTCGCGTGTGTCGCCGCGTGCCCTCATGGACCTGAGATTGGCAATCATGGGCGTAATTCCGATGCCCCCGGCGATCATCACAAAGCCGCTGGTCGCCGCTTCCATGTCTATGGAAAATGCTCCGTATGGGCCATCAATCCATGCCGGTGTTCCCGGCTGAGCCTTGATGACCTCGCCGGTGAAATCCCCCAGCGGCTTGATGGAAAGAGACACGGCCGGGTCGTCTTCCGGTGCATTGGAAATCGTGAAAGGGTGTTCGCGCAGGCCGAAGGGGGAATTGCCAATGGTCAGCCAAGCAAACTGCCCTGGCATCCAGCCTTTGAGCGCCTTGCCCCGCGGCTCCAGAACCAGCGTGTGAACGCCCCCGCGTTCGGGAATGTTCTTGACGACTTGCCAGGGGTTCCGCGTCTGACGCCACGGCCGGATCACGCGCACCCAGACAAGCAGCAGAAGCCAGCCCGCGCTTGCGCCAAAGATCATCGCGCGCTTGTCCGCCGCCGCTGTAAAATGCCCAACGCCGAGCACATGCGCAATGGCGGCGGCAAAGGCGATGATTGCCAGCGCCACGTGCATTGTGCGCCACCAGCCATATTCGATGCCCAGCCGTTTGCGGAATTCAGAGGTGATCACCAGCAGCGCAAACGCCAAAAGCGCAACGCGCCCCAGGGTAAGCTCCCAGCGTGCCGTGAGCGGATTAAGGTCACCCAGCGCTGGCTCGAACCAGATGTACAGAATGCCGAAATGAGCCAGCATCAGGGCCAGCGCGCCCATCGCCATGTAGCGATGAAACAGGTAGACAATATCAATGCCGAAGGGCTGTACCATACCCCGGAAGCGGGCGGTCAGAACAAATTGCAGACCGGCCACGGCCAGTGCCCCAAAACCAAGACCCTTTGAGAAATCCCATAACACGCTAGTCCCCGGCGCGCGTTGGCCAGATATCAGTATAAGGAATGGAACAGCCAGAATGCAGAAGGCTGCGATGACCCAGAAGGCAGCGCGCTTTTTCATGGAAGCATGGACGTGTCTGGCATCATCAGTGCCAAACGCGCCGGAGCCCAGATGGTTCCACTCTAGGCAGGTGGCCGGACGCTAACCTGGCGCTAAGTTGTTCCGATGGGAAATATAGTCCGCCTAGAGAAGTATTTCTGGTGTCGGCGCCGCCTGCGGGCATGTGTTGTCTCGCGCAACCGTAATCTTGGGGGGCTCTGTTCCGCGGCAATTTTGTGCAATAATAAGCGAAAACCAGCCGTTTTGCGCCACTTGCGCAGTTCTTGTGGTGGCGATATGCGATCAATCCACGTCGAATCGAGTGTATCTGAAAGAGTTTAAAGCAGACGAAAACCCTGTGTTAAGGCTGCTGCTGTATCAACCGACCTACTTACTGAAGGAAACAGAAATGGCCGTTAAACCGACCACCGCCAAGAAAACCCCGGCTGCCAAAGTCGCGGTGAAAAAAGCTCCTGCCAAGAAAGAAACGGCAGTCAAGAAGCCTGCTGTGAAAGCGGCTCCCAAGGCCGCCCCGGCGAAAAAAGTTGTTGCAAAGAAGGCAGCTACCCCTGAAGTGCTGACCCTGAAGCACATCGCCGCAGAGCTTTCTGAGGCACATGAAATGCCGAAAAAGCAGGCTGAACTCGTCGTGAGCGACTTCATCGACCGCATGGGCGGCCACCTGAAAAAGGGCAAGAAGCTGCGCATTTCAGGCCTCGGCATCCTGCAGGTTCGTGCCCGCCCGGCACGTAAAGGCCGCAACCCGGCAACCGGCGAAACCATCAAGATCAAGGCGTCCAAGAAAGTTGCTTTCCGCCCGTCGAAAGATCTCAAGGACCGCGTTCTCTAAGCAGCGTTTGTCCTGAATGGAAACGCCCGGCCCGCGCCTTGCTGGCCGGGCGTTTTCGTTTGGGGCAGTTGCAAAAACAGTAAGCGGAGTAATCTGGAGGGGCGGCTCCGCGCCGCCTGCTGCGCGGGTTACAGCCATTTTCGAAGTCTATCCAGGTTACCGGTTGTCCCTGCCTGCCCGGGCCGTTAGGTTGGCGCGGAGATCGCGAAAGGGTGGTTCGTGCTGGGATCAGGGCCGGAATCTGGGAATGTGCCAGGTGAAGAAGAGGTTCAGCGCCTGATCGACGCCCTCTATCCGGAGCTGAAGCGAACGGCAGCGGCCCTTGGCCGGCGGGCGGGCTCGCCTGAAACGCTCCGCTCCACGGTTCTGGTGAATGAAGTGTTCCTGAAGCTGCGCCGGTCGGGGGGATATGCAGATGAGAAACACTTTCTGCGAACGGCGGCGCTGGCGATGCGCCAGATTCTCGTAAATCATGCGAAAGCGCGGCTGGCGGCAAAGCGGGGCGGCGGCAGGCTGGACCCGCTGGACGAGAATATGCCGGTCTATTGGGAGAGTGACGAGCGGCTGGTGGAGTTGAGCAGCGCGCTCGATCAGTTGGCGGAGGTTTCACCTCGCCTGGCAGAACTCGTGCAATACCGCTTTTTTGCCGGCTATTCCGAAGCCGAAACCGCCGCTCTGATGGGCGTTACCGATCGCACTGTGCGGCGTGACTGGGTGAAGGCAAAGGCTCTGCTGATGATGTACATTGAGGGGGAGGAACTCCCGCCCGCATCTGATACGCCCGGTTGAGCCGTCACAGCCCATATTTCTCCCGCACGCCGTCTGCCGCCTGCTGCAGGCGCGCGCCCGATGGGCCAAGGGCAGGCAAATCCGTCTCCGCGCGCGCCAGGGCTGCCCTTGCCTGATCCGGCTTTCCGGCATCGGCTAGTGCACGGCCATGGGCGATGTTGGCCATGGCGCGAGCGGCAGGGTTTTCTCCTGCCAGCTTCACGGCTTGTTCCGCTCGCGTTTCACCGCTGGCCCCATTGGCGACTTCGGCTTCAGACAGACCCGATAGCGCCGCCACATGCAGTAATGATCCCGGCCCGGAGTATCGCGCGGCCATATCGACTGCCTCGGCAAGCAGGGGCCCGGCCTCGGCAGGGCGTTCCAGCTGCAGCAAAACCTTGCCATAATTGTTCAGCAGCGCTGCGGTGGCCGCAGAGGGTCCAAACAGGTTGCGCCGCAGGCGCAGCGCCTCGGCAAACAGCGGCGCAGCAACCTCAGCGCGGCCCTGAAGCATTTCGACAGCGGCAAGATTATTGGCGGTGTTCAAGGCATCTGGGGTCTCGGAGAGGCCGGTTGTGCGCCATATTTCGCGCGCGGCTTCCATTGCCTGCCGCGCCCCGTCCAGATCGCCCATCGTCTGCAGGGTCACGCCCAGATTGTTCTGGAAGATGCCCGCCTGCCGGTTCGTCGATCCATGCAGCGCGATATGATCGGCCAGCGCCGTCTCCAGTAACCGGGCGGCGGCTGCCGGGTCAGTGACGCGCAGCATCTGTGCTTCCACCAGGCGGCTGTCAATCAGCCGTATACGCCATTTCGACGGATCGCCATTCCAGAATGCCTGTGCCTGTTTCAGAAGGTCTGCCGCTTCGTCCATGCCGCCCGTACGCACCAGCGCCTGGGCAAGGTCAAACCGCGCGAGCGCCAGCGTGTCGGGCGGCGCGCCGGCTTCTTCTCCCGTCAGGATCAGCGTCCGGAGAACGGAGATCGCCTCTTCATAGTCGCCCAGAAAGAAATAGAGCTCTCCCAAAGCGTGGAGCAGGGGCGCGGCTTCGGCGGGATTGTTCACATATTGCTGGCGGATGCGGCTGGTGGCGCGCTTGAGCACTTCGCGGCCCGTGGCGTCGGTCCCGCCCGCTTCGGCGCTCTCGCCCAGCAGCAGGTAAAGAGACTGGCGCACAGCGTCGCCGCGCGTCTCTTCAGCCATCGCCGCGTCACGCGCGGCGATGGCTTCGTTGCGCTGCCACAATGTGGTGACGAGTCCTGCGGAGAGGCTCAGCATAATGGCCGCCGCCGCCGCAACCGGCCATCGCCATTGCCACAGCTGCCGCTTCAGGCGGTATCCCTTCTCGCTGGCGCGCGCTTCCACGCCGTCCCCGCTGAGCACCCGCCGCAGGTCTTCGGCCAGCGCCTCCAGGGCGGCGTAGCGATCCCCCGGCGGCTTGCGCAGCGCCTTCTGCAACACGGCGTTGAGGTCGGCAACTTGCCGGGCGCGGGCTGCCGCCAGCGCCGGCGAGGCTGCAGCATTCAGCGGCGCAGGCACTGTGTCCAGAATACGCCCCACACCAAGCGCCACCGGAACGCCCTCAAGACTGATCGGCGGCTTGCCCGTCATCAACTCATACAGCAGCGCAGCGGCCCCATAGACATCGCAAGGCGGGCCAACTGGCTCACCGGTCAGCAACTCGGGCGCCGCATAAGGCGCTGACAACGGCAGCAACCCCTCTGTGCGCGCGCTGAGGTCCATCTGTTTGGCAATGCCAAAGTCTATCACCCGGGCGCGGCCGCTCGCGTCAATCAGCACATTCGCCGGCTTGAGATCGCGGTGCAGCACCAGCGCCTTGTGAGCGAAGGCAACCGCCTCGATCGCCTCAAGCGCCTTGTTGATGCGCGTGGAGAAATCGGCCGCATGGTCCCGGCACCAGATATCAATCGGCCCGCCTTCAATCCGCTCTATCACCATCCAGGGCTGGCCCCCGGCATCAACCCCGCCATCATAGACGCGCGCGAGGCCGGGATGGTCCAGCCGCGCCAGAATCTGCCGCTCCGCCTCAAACCGCCACCGGCTCTCGTCCGACCCCTCAGGCAGGCGCTTCAGCGCGCCATGCTGCTCAAATCCGCTGTCCTGCCGGGATACCGCATAGACCGCGCCCATGCCGCCCCGGCCGATAAGCCCATCAATGCGCCAGGCGCCCACACGTTGTCCAAGATTGTCCGGAACTGTCCGGATCTGTCCCTCAAAGGGCAGGCGGGTTTCCAGAAAGTCTGCGCTTTTTTGCATTCGCTGCAGCATTTTGCGCGCCGAGCGGCGCAGGTCTTCGTCGCCACGGGTTTGCGCGTCGATGAAGTCCAGCCGGGCCTCTTCGGGCTGCTCCAGCGCCTCGTCCAGAAGGGCCGAGAGGCGTTTCCACTGTGCTGCATCCATGGATGGCGGCTCCCCGTCTTCCCCCGCCAAATTGACCGGAACCCACCGCGACGCGCAAGACCAGACCCACCGGAACCTCGCCCGCGAACCTTTTTCGCCTCGCATGTCCGCTTTTTCGCTCGAACGCTGTTTTCAACAACAGATGCCTTCCTGCGGGCGTCTGGAGAGCCAATCATTGTGGGTGGCCCTCTTCTTCGGTTCTGTTCTTGTGCTGGCTGGAATTGGCGGCCTCACGCCGTCAATGGGGACGCACGCGCAAGAGGGACCACAGAAACCGGAGACAGGCCCACCGGCCTGGCCGAATGGCGCTGCCGCCGCCTCGTTCCCGCGCCTGAAACGCGGCGCGCGGCGGCGGCAGCGAGTTAGGCGGATACCTTGGGGGCCAGCTTGTCGCGCAGTTCCCGCTTGAGGAACTTGCCGCTCGCATTGCGGGGCAGGGGCTCATCCAGCATCCAGACATAGCGGGGCACCTTGTGCTTGGCCATGATCGCGGCGCAATGTTCGCGCACGGCCTCGGCGCTCAGCGCTTCGCCCGGCTTGGCCACCACGGCGACGCCCACTTCTTCGCCCAGCCGGTCATCGGGCACACCGAATACGCAGCATTCCGCAACGCCATTGTGGCGATAGATCGAGGATTCCACTTCGGCGCAATAGATGTTCTCCCCGCCGCGCAGCACCATATCCTTCTTGCGGTCCACGATGAAGATGAAGCCATCCTCGTCGATGCGCGCCACATCGCCGGTGTGCAGCCAGCCATCCGTGATGCTTGCCGCAGTCGCCTCCGGCCGGTTGATATAGCCCTTGATGACGGATGATCCGCGTACCCACAGTTCTCCCACTTCGCCGGGGCCAACCGTCTTGCCATTGTCATCGACGCATTTGGCCTCAAAGCTCGGCATGGCCGGCCCCGCGCTGTCGGGCTTGTCAACGAAGAAGTCGCCGGAAACCGAGGTGATGATCCCGCAGGTCTCCGTCATGCCATAGCCGGTGGAAGGCCGCGCCGTGGCCACCTGCTTTTCGATCTTCAGCACCAGGTCTGGCGGCACCTGCGCGCCGCCCCCGGCCAGCGCCAGCAGGCTGGACGTATCGGCCTTCTCGAAGTCCGGATGATTGATCAGTTCACGGGCCATCACCGGCACGCCGCTCATGCTGCTGACACGTTCCTTCTCGATGATGCGCAGCGCCTCGCCCGCTTCCCAGCGATACATCAGCACCAGTTTGCCGCCGGCCGCCGTGGTGGCATAGGCGCCGCAATTATTGGCGGTGACATGGAACAGCGGCGTCGTGATAAGGGTCACGGGGATTGGCGGCTCGGCCGGCGGGGCCACGCCTGTTGCCCGTTCTACCGCCAGCGCCGAAGATGCGCCTGCAAACAGCATATTGAAGAGGTTCGACACACAGCCCCGATGGGTCAGCTGCGCACCTTTCGGAAAGCCGGTTGTGCCGGAGGTATAGAAGATGCAGGCATCGGAATCCGGATCAACGGTCACGTCCGGCAGCGCCCCGCCATGCGTGTTCACCACAGACCAGTCAATCAACCCCGCTGGCATGTCCGGAATGCGCACGCCCACCAGCTGCAGTCCTTTCACCATGTCCGGTTTTTCCTGAACCCGCGCCAGACGCTCCGCATCAAGGAACAGCACCTTGGGCGCGGAGTCCGAAAGGCCATAATCCATCTCTTCGGTCGTCCACCAGGCGTTCATGCCCACCACGGTGATGCCGACGGCAAGACACGCCCAGTAGATCAGCATCCATTCAGGGTAGTTGCGCATGGCAATGGCCACCCGGTCGCCCGGTTTCACGCCCTGCGCGAGCAGCCAGTTGGCCGTGGAGTTCGTAATCTCGTGCGCCTGTCCATAGGTCAGCCGCTCGTCCTGATAAACAAGGTAGGGCCGGTCGGCAAATTGCAGAGTTGAGAGCCAGACTTCCCGCACGCTGGGCGGTGCATTCTTGTAGGTGCGGATGCGATTGCCGAGGATTTCCGCCTCGATCACCTCGAACGCGCCTCCGGGGCCGGTCAGTTCTTCACGCGCCTTCAGCAGCTCGGCATAATGCATGGTCTCTCCCCAAAATCCTGTTTTGATAGTTTTGGGGGATCATACACACTCCGAAAACCGAAGGAACATTGACGCGACGGGAAGGGCTGCAGAGCCTGCCCGCGCAGGCCTCAGAACCGCAAGACGCCCGACGCGCCGATATAATGGACGGCCCCCGCCTCGGAGAGTTCCACATCATAAGAGGCCCGCGCCGTGAAGATGCTGGAACTGCTGTTGAACGAGAACCCCGCGATCAGCGCGTCCCCGAACTCTTCCTCAGACCGGACGAGGAAAGTCTCTTCCCCGTTAAGGAAACGTGCGGTCGCTTCGTAAGGCGTTTCCAGCAATTCATGCCGCGCGCCGATCCGGGCTTCGGGGAAGATGCGGTAGAGGCCGTTTTCCACGGTCCAGTCGGCGCCAATCGCCAGGATCGCGGAGGCGGATGCCCGCTCCGTGTCAGCGTCGCTGAGTTCAAGCGCGAGCCCCGAAGTGCGTAGCGCCTTTTCCTTGTAACCGTCCTGATGGAGGCGGAAATAGTCAACCGAGATCTCGGGCCGCGCATAGAAGGCGCCCGCCTTGAACTGATGCCCGGCGGAGGCCGTGCCGGCAAAGCTGTATCCGCCCCAGTCCCCGCTCATGGAATCAGAGATGTCCTGCTTGTCCAGAACGTCTGCGCTGTCCAGGAAGCTGTCAGCCTCGCCGGAGATAATATTCAGCTCCCGCAGGCTGCTGAAATTCACGCTGGAAGCTTGCGCCGCGCCGCGCAGGAAGGTCGTGTTCCATTTTTTCAGGCCGTACACGCCCAGCCCCGTGCTGGAAGTATTGACTGGATTGTTGCCGCCCGTCTTCTCTTCATACCGCCCGGAATTGAAGCTCATCATCACGCCGAATGCGTCCAGAGACTGGATCGGAATGTCCAACCCGCCCGTGAACCCAAAGCCTGTGCCATTGTAACCCGGCATGTTGTCGGTTGTCTTGATGTCGGTGAACGTCACGCTTTCCTGCACCCAGGCTTTCATGCCCTTGCCCGGCGAGTTGGCCAGCAGGTTCATCTGGTCGGCCATCGCTCCGAATGTCGAGGTTGTCTGTGCCCGCAGGAAGCGAGTCGAAGCGTCTGTCCGCGACGGCAGCAACTGGTCGTAGGCCTGAAAGAAGGCCCCCTCGCTGGAGATGCCGGCAAACGCTTCGCTCAGCGTGTCGGAGGTGCCAAACAGTTCCAGCACAGCGTCGAAAGCAGCCGTCTGGTTAATGTCGAGGCCGAGTTCTTCAGTGGTTTTCAGCCGGTAGACGAGGTTCAACTGATCGCGTGCGCCTTCGATCAGGTTCAGTTCGGTCTGATAGATGTAAGGTGTGTCCGCGACCAGGGAAACGTCCCCGGAGGCAAGATCGGCAACGATACCGACGGCATCCACGATAGTGAACGTTCCCGCCGAATCCGACACGCCAGCAAACACTGGTGAAATCAGAACGCCATTTGTCAGCGACGCGGTGCCGCTCACCGTGAAGACAGGCGCAGCCTGCACGCCGTCATCATCAATCTCCAGAATAAGGGTCGCGCCATTGCCGATCACGAGATTGGAAAGGGTCAGCGCCGTCCCGTCGCTCAGCTGCGCGCGCGAGGCGTCCAGAGTAAAGGAGAGGTCGCTGGCCGTGTTGGAAATCAGACCGGCATAGGTCGATCCGCCCGCAATCAAGAAGTCGGACGTGCCGGTATTGCTGAAATCAATATCGCCTGTGAGGGTCGATTTGTTCAGTAGACGGACCAATGCGCCGTCACCACCGAAGCTGACATCGCCCGTGATTGCAGTGTTGCTGGAGTTGAATTCGTTTGTGCCGCCGCCAAAATCCACATCCCCGGTCAACGTGCCCGCTTCCAGCTTCAACAGGTCGTCGCCGCTGCCGAAGAAGATATTGCCGGTGATCGAAGGATCGAGCGTATCCAGCGAATTGATCACATCATCGCCGTTGGCGTCATAGGTCGCTTCGCGCTCATACTGGCGCAGCGTCACGCCGGTGGTATTCGCCCGCAGGTCAAAGGCCGTTGCATCGCTTCGCGTGGTCAGGCTCACCCCGTCATTCAGATAGGTCGCTGTGATGGTGCCTGTGTTGGTGATCGTGTCCAGCGTTCCGGACAGGTCGCGCACCGTGATCACCTCACCTGCATTGCCCGTAGAGCGCGCAAGCAATGTTCCAGAGTTCACAAGCGAGGTGAGGCTGGCGGTTTCCCCAATCTCAAGCGCAATCGCATTGGCCGCTGTCTCCGTTGAGATCAGCGCCTGGATGGTGCCCTGGTTATTCAAGGTAGGGGTTACGACATTGGCCCCCAGCTGGATGGCCGTGGCATTGGCCTCATTGGCAGAAGCGGAGATGGTGCCGGTATTCTCGATACCGCCCGTGATGATCACCGAATGGCCGGTGCTGGCAGAGCCTTCGATCAGCAGGGCCGTGCCGTCAAAGCCCACATTGGTGCCAACCCCGGAAATCGCGCCGCGATTGATCAGGCCGTAGTCATACGCAAACTGCGCCAGCACTTCGTCCGTGTCATCATCATCATCGTCGTCAAGCGTGTCACGAACGGTTTCCAGAACCGTGCCCAGAACCAGATCTTCGCTTGCTGGTCCGTTCCAGTCGGCGCTGATCAACAGGGCTGGCGCAGAGCCATAGCTGGTGATGCTGCCGGTTGAGCGGTTTTCGTTGAAGTCTTCGATCGTGTCCTTGGTCTCGTCATCATCCTCGTCATCACTGAGGTCAGGATCGGGCGCCGCGCCGTTGATCAGCAGGCCCTGGCCGAGGCTGCCGCCAACCACAAAAGCCGGGCCGCCCGTGAGGAGTTCATCCGCGTCAAGCCGGTCTTCCAGGGCGGTTGTCGAACTCGTGACCAGCGCCGGCGCAACGTAGTTGGTGGTCGCACTATATACGAAACCGGTCGAAACAACGCTCCCGTTGACGGCCACAGCGCCCGTGGCGCCGCTATCGAGCCGTACGCCGGTCGCATTTTCTCCTTTTGCGCTGACGGACCCGCCAATGGTCACATCGCCGTCCACGAGCCCGGTGGCCGTGATGCCTTGCGCATTGTCGCCGGTAACGCTGATGCTGCCCTGGGTTCTCAGATTGCCATTTAGTGGGCTCAGCAGCAGAAGCCCCGCAGAATCGTTGCCCTCAACCTGTATATACGACCCAGACTGCAGGTGGATGGAACCCTCCATCGCCGCGCCCTGGCCCAGCAGGATGCCTGTCCGGTTGGTGCCGATGGCGAGGGGGCCGTCGTCATCGTCATCATCATCGGTGTCGTCGCGGGTATAGTCCTCGATCAGCTGCACGGTGCCACTGATGGTAAGGTTGCTCTGCACGCCGGGCTCGATACTGATCCCCACCGTATTATCGGAATCCTCGATCAGGATCGTGCCATCCACTACCACATCATTGTCGGAGTCGATGGTCACGGCGGTGAAGCCCGGCGTGTCGGCCACCTCGATCGCACCGTCATCGGTGATCGTCAGGTCATCGGGCGCGCCGGCATTCACCGTGGAGGTTCTCACCGCCGCCGTGGTGGTTGTCTTGATCTCCGCCGCACGGGCGCCTGCAACAATGGCAATGGAAGAAACGCTGAGAATAAGGATCTTGCGAAACAGGGGCATCAACAATCAGGTCCGTTAGATTTCAGGGGGTCCCCCTCGGAGGGGGTGGGGGGAAACGCCGAGCTGTAGCTCCAGGGGGAGAAGGAGTGCAGAACGGTCGAAACCTCCGAGGGGAACATCAGACAGGCACGAGGAGTGGGGGAGTGCGCTCTGTCTGAGCCTTGGTTCTATCCTCGGGCTCACTGCAAATGTGTGCCGCGAAACGGGGCGCGGCAGGCCTGATTGTGGCGGAGCGACACAACTTGTCAGGCAAGATGCCGGAGGCGGGCAAACGACTGACAAGCTTTATGCTTTGTAATGTCAGGTGGTGCCGCCGGGATGTCCGGAAGCGTCCGGAATTGTCTGGCGCATGAGCCGGCCGTGTCACGAATTTGAGCCGCCGCGGCAAACTCCCGACACCTCTTGGCGCCAGACAGCCAGGGTCAGATGAACAGGCCTGAACCATGAACACCCCTTCCGGAGGCTCCATCCTTTTCGCTGGCGGGCACAGTCTTTCGCCAGAAGTTTTCGGCTTCGGGGACATCCGCCTGCTGGTGCGCAATGGTGAACGCGGCTGGCAGGGTGGCCCTATCGCCGTCTGCCTATGGGAGGGAGGCGATGGTTTCCCCTGGCAACCCCGGCTGGCCAGGCGAACCGCAACGATCGATCCGGCTTCGGGGCAGAAGTCCGTGGTGTTCATGGGGCTGCGTCCCGGGCGATACGCTGTGACCGCCTTTGCCGACAGGCACCAGAAAGGGCGTTTGGGGCGCTCGCTTTTCGGCTGGCCTTCGGTGCCTGTTTTCCTTTCCGGATCAATGCTCTGGCAGCGGAACATGCGTTTCGACGACTACGCCCAGCGCATTAGCCAAAGCACAATCCTGGAGCTCAGGCTCGCACATGCCGAACTCAGCTTTGGCAGAACCAGTAAAGGGGATAAGAACAATGACCGCAACAATAGACCAAGACAGAATGCAAACCCCACCGGAACAGTCCGCCGACCTGCCGCGCCTGCTCATCGTCGATGACGACTGGAACATCCGCGACAGCCTGAAACGTTTTTTCCAGTCTCAGGGTTTCGATGCGGATGTGGCTGAAAACGCCGTTGCGGCACGCCGCAAGATACATGAACGCGCGCCGGATCTGGTCATCCTCGACATCATGATGCCGGGCGAAGACGGCCTCAGCCTCTGCCGCAGCATCGCCGAACTCAAGACCATTCCGATCATCCTCGTAAGTGCTAAATCCGAAGAGATCGACCGCATCATCGGCCTGGAAATCGGGGCTGACGATTATGTCGCCAAGCCGTTCCATCCCAGGGAGCTGCTTGCGCGCGTGCGCGCCGTTCTGCGCCGGCTGGAAGCCAGTATGAGCGTTCAGTCTGGCGATGATGGCAAGCAGTTCTTTGAGTTTGACCGCTGGGTACTCGATATCCCCAAACGCCGCCTGCGCCGCGATGATGGCATGGTCGTACCGCTCAGTGCCACGGAGTTCCAGCTCCTGCTTGTCTTCCTGAAAAATCCCCGCGTCGTGCTCTCGCGGGAGCGTATCCTTGATCTCACCCGGATCAGCGATTCCGACGTGTTCGACCGCAGCGTCGACAGCCAGATCAGCCGCTTCCGCCGCAAGATCGAGATTGATCCGCGCGAACCCAAGATCATCACGACTGTCTGGGGCGGCGGCTACATGCTCGACGCTGACGTGCGCCGCCTATGAAACGCTTGTTTGCCGATACCCTGCTGACCCGGTCGATCCTGATCGTGGTGGCAGCCCTTATTGTTGCTCAGCTCATTGCCATCGTCACCTTCAAGCTGATTGCCGAAAACGTGTTCATTGCCATGCAACGCGCGGCGCAGGTTGAAGTGGCGACCGATATTCTTGTCCTGGCCAGTCAGCAGCCGGACGAAGCCGCCTTTGTTGAGGCTGTGTCGGGGCATGCGAATGTCCTGTTCGTGCGGAGCGAGGATCGTGCCATGGGGGGCAGAGAGGACGAGATCGGCCAGGAAGTCAGACGCCACTGGCTTGCTTCCGGGCAGGGGGCAGGAAAAGTAACCGCCTTCCGCATCAGTGGTGGGCATGACGGCCCGCCGACAAGATTTCCCCGGTTGGATCCGGGGGAGCGCCCCGCGAGGGGGCCAGGCATGGGGGAGGGCGGTCTGCCGCCTTCGAGGACCCCGGAAGCGGGCCCCATTCCACGCGCCGACGCCGGGCAAGAGCCGGAGGGAAGGCCCCCGAATGCACCCCAAAATGCCCCGATCAATGGCGGGCCGGGCCCCGGCTATCGCGCGCCGATGGGATTCGACCGCGTGGAAGGGAGGATTGGCTTCCCCTCAAGGCTGCTCAATATTTCGGTGGAGTATGAGCCGGGCAACTGGGTCAACGTGCTGGCCACATCGGGCGCCGACCGGGGGCCTCCGATCCAGCCTTTCATTTTCGTTTTGTCCATGTCGCTGCTCGCCGTTGCCATTGCCGCAGGTCTGGCGGCCGGCTGGATTTATCGCCCGCTGGAAGACCTGGCGCGCGCGTCCAAAGCGCTCGGCCGGGGCGAAAAACACATGCCGCTGCCGGTTTCCGGCCCGCGAGACCTGCGCAACGTGATGCAGGCGTTCAACACCATGGCCACACGGCTTGAGGCGACCCTGCAGTCCCAGAAGGATGTTCTGGTCGCCATCGGGCACGATCTGCGCACGCCGCTCACCGCAATGCGGATACGCGCCGCCATGATCGAGGACGAAGCCGAGCGCGAAAAGATGGAACGGGCGCTGGATGAACTTCAGAGCCTTACAGAAGCGGCCCTGCAAGCTGGAACCTCCAGTTTGCGAACGGATGAAAAGCTGATGACCGACCTCGGCGCGTTGGTCGAAAGCCTCAGCGAAGATCTGCGCGACATCGGCCAGCCGGTCACCTTCAGTGAGCCAGACCAGCGCTTCGTCGTCCGCGCCTGGCCGGAAGACCTCACCCGCGCCTTACGAAATATTATAATGAACGCTGTGCGCTATGGTGAGCGGGCGCGAGTCCATCTGGAGGACAGGGGCAGCGAATGCGCGGTGATCATCGACGATGATGGCCCCGGCATTCCGGAAGCGCAGATGGAGGCTGTCTTTGAACCGCTGGTTCGCCTTGAAAAATCAAGGAATACTGCAACCGGTGGCCATGGGCTGGGCCTTCACATTTCGCGCAATATCATTCTCGCGCATGGCGGTCATATCGAGCTTGCCAATCGCCCGGAAGGCGGTTGCCGCGCCACGGTAACCCTGCCGTTCAGCATGTCCTAGTGAGGGCAAAGCCAGATTGTGGCGCGCTGCCACAGTCTGGCGCATCTGCGGCAAAACCAGGCCAGCCCTGGCGGGATATGCACGCCAGACAGCCCGGCGATACCGGTTTTCCGGATCCGATGGGATATGCTTCCAGCCAGGAACTGACTGCCCGTGAAAAACAAGCTTCTGAGCCTGACGGCGCTTTGCCGTGTTCCTTTCATTGCCTCCCTCAGCCTCGGCGCCGTCCTTCAGCCAGTGCTCGTCCCGGCCGCTCTGGCCCAGGAAGATCTGCTCGAAGGTACGGTCCGCACGATCCTTGTTGAGGGCAACCAGCGGATCGAGGCGCGCACCATCCAGTCTTATCTGCTGTTCGAGCCGGGAGACAGCTTCAACGCCGAGCGCATTGACCTCTCGCTGAAGACACTCTTCGCAACCGGTCTGTTTGCGGATGTTGCCATAGACCGGCGGGGCAATGATGTCGTCGTGCGGGTTGTGGAAAATCCCATCGTTAACCGCATCTCGTTTGAGGGAAACAAGGCCCTCAAGGAAGACAAGCTCCGGGAAGAGATCCAGATTGCGCCGCGCAGTCCGTTTACGGCGGCGCGGGTGAGTTCGGACGTCAACCGCATGATCGAACTCTACCGGCGCTCGGGCCGCTTTTCCGCGCGTATCCGGCCTGAATACAAAACTTTGTCCCAGAACCGGGTGGATGTTGTTTTCGTTATCGAGGAGGGGCCGACCAGCGGCGTGCGCGGCATCAACTTCATCGGCAACAAGGAATTTTCAGACGCCCGCCTCCGCAGCGAAATCGTCACCCGGCAGTCCCGCCCCTGGCGTTTTTTCAGTTCCAACGACAACTACGATTCCTCCCGTATGGAATATGACCGCGAGAAGCTTCGCGAGTTCTATCTCGACAAGGGCTATTATGATTTCCGCGTTGCCTCTGCGGTGGCGGAAATGGCGCCGGGGAAGAATGACTTCTTCATCACCTACACAGTGGACGAAGGCGTGCCGTACACATTCGGCGAGATCAAGGTTGAAACCTCGCTGGCAAAACTTGATGCGGGGGCCCTGCAGCGGCTTGTGCCGATGGCAGACACCGACCCCTTCCGCGGCAAGATGATCGAGCAGACGATTGACTCGCTCACCTACGCGGCCGGTGTAGCCGGCTACGCCTTCGTGGATATCCGCCCCATCGTGAAGGCAGACCCTCAAACCCGGCGTGTGGACATCACATTCGTCGTCGATGAAGGCCCGCGCGTCTATATCGAACGGGTCAACATCGTCGGCAATACTCAGACGCTGGACCGTATCATCCGCCGGGAATTGCGCATTGCTGACGGCGATGCATTCAACCGGGTACTGATTGACCGCTCCCGGAACCGCGCCCGCGCGCTTGGTTTCTTCAAGAATGTGACCGTTGAAGAAACCCCCGGCAGCGCGCCGGACAAGACCGAAGTGACCTACACTGTCGAGGAACAGTCCACCGGCGAGCTGTCCTTCTCCGCGGGCTTTTCGTCTACGGACAGTTTCCTGTTTGATGTCGGGCTCTCGCAGGCCAACCTGCTCGGCACAGGGCGCTCTGCGGGCCTCGATCTGTCGCTCAGCCAGCGCCAGCAGATCGCCTCCTTCCGCTTCACCGAGCCGCGCTTCATGGACCGTACCATGTCTGCCGGTCTGATGGGATGGCTGTCGAGCTATGACTATACCGACGTGTCCTCCTATGAATCGACCTCTTATGGCGCTGGTCTCAACATGGCCTTTCCGGTGGCTGACCGCACCCAGCTGGGGCTGCGATACCGGCTGCAATATGACAGCGTGAACATCACAGATCAGAACATCGTCATCGACACTGAGGGGAACCTGGTGTCCACAACCGTGCGCGATGCGGACGGCACTGTCCGCTCGCCGGTGCCCGGTGACATCACCGATCCCGACCAGTTGGTGGTTGATGTCTGCGACATCCGTTATCGCTTCCGCAGCTCCAGCTGTACCAGCGAGACCGAAGGCATTTCCTCCATTCTCGGTTATTCGCTGACCTGGGATGGCACCAATGATCCGATCGAGCCGACGCGCGGGATGAACATGCAGTTCAGCCAGGATGTTGCCGGCCTGGGCGGCGATGTGCAGACTCTGCGCACGGAAGCCAGCGCCACGGGCTATTACGGTCTTACATCCGCCCTGCGCGCTTCGCTGCGCCTGTCCGCCGGCCATATCCAGCCATGGGGCGATGACATGACCGTGCGGATCAACAACCGCTTCTTCCGGGGCGGTTCCAACTTCCGTGGCTTCGATGTGGCCGGCATCGGCCCGCGCCAGGTCGTGCGCTATTATGATCCCGATACGGGCGAACAGGTGGGTATGGAAAGAGGGTCGGCGCTCGGCGGGAATTTCTATTATCAGGGCACGTTCGAGCTGACCGTGCCAAATTTCCTTCCCGAAGAGTATGGCATCAAGAGCGCCTTCTTCGTCGATGCGGGCGGCCTCGGCAGCCTCTATGATCAGGATATCGTCGCCCCCATCACCTATACGGATTCCACCACCGGCTATGACGCCATTCAGTATACGGAGACAGACGCCGCCTTCCGCGCGGCCACTGGGCTCAGCGTGATGTGGGACTCCCCGTTCGGGCCGCTCCGCTTCGACTTTTCTCAGGTACTCCGCGCCGAAGACTATGACAAGAAAGAGACCTTCCGCTTCTCCACCACCACGCGGTTCTAGGCAGGCTTCCACTACGGCATGGTTCCCCGGCGTCCGGTCTGGACGCCGTACGCGGGCGGCGCTTCACTCTCCCTGAAACCAGCAAGGGAGACAGGCTGATGACCAAGCAATACCACGCGCTGATCCTCGATCAGCAGGGCGCCGTGCTGCGCATCACGATGAACCGGCCAGAAGCCCTGAACACCCTGAACATGCAGATGGTCAGCGAGTTGCGCGAGGTATTCCAGAACCTTTACTATGACCGCTCGGTCCGCGTGGTGATCCTGGAAGGCGCTGGCCGGGCCTTCTGCGCGGGGCTGGACCTGAAGGAATCTTCCAGCCGTCAGGGCGGTGGCGCCCGCCGCACGCCGGAGCAGGGCCTTGATGGTCAGCGTGCGATTGCTGAAATTTATGTCGCCATGCGCCGCTGCCCTCAGCCGATCATCTCCATCGTCCAGGGCTCGGCCGCCGGCGGCGGCTTTGCCCTCGCCCTTGCTTCCGACATCCGTATTCTTAGCGAAGACGCGCGGATGAACGCCGCTTTCATCCGCATCGGCCTTTCGGCCTGCGATATGGGCGTCTCCTATTTCCTGCCGCGCATGATCGGCATGTCTCTGGCGAGCGAATACATGCTGACAGGCCGCTTCATTACGGCCGAGCGCGCGATGCAAATCGGTCTTGCCAACCGCGTCGTGCCGCATACGGAGGTGCGCAAGGAGGCGGAGGCTTTCGCCGAGGACATGCTCCACGCCACCCCCCTCGGTCTGCGCCTGACCAAGGATGGCCTCAACCAGGCCGTGGATGCCGGCGGGCTGGAAGCGGCCATGGCGATTGAGGACCGCAACCAGATCCTCACCTCCACAGACCCCAATTTTGCCGAGGGCATCGCCGCCTTCTTCGAAAAGCGAAAGCCGAACTATTCCTGAGGCGCCTGTCTCTGCGGCATGGGTTGACCTGCCGCAGGGAGCGTCCTGAAACTCGCAGCAATCATAAAATCGGGAGAAGGCGCGAGGCTGTGGAAGGCCTGCGCCTGTCAGAAACTGGAGGCCTTTCGTGAACCTGGATTTCTCGGACGAACAGAAGCAATTGCGCGAACAGGTGCGCCGCTTTCTGAGCGAGAACTGCACATCTGAAACCGTCCGCGCCATTCTTGAAGGCCCGGAAAGCTACGACAAAAATCTCTATCAGGGCCTTGCCGAACTGGGTGTTCTGGGCGCGGCCATCCCTGAGGAATATGGCGGCGTGGGCCTTGGCCATCTGGAACTGTGCGTCGTTGCTGAGGAACTTGGCCGCGTTCTGGCGCCGGTGCCGGTCTCCTCCTCGATTTACCTCACCGCTGAATTCCTGATGCTGGCGGGCTCGGAAAAGCAGAAGGAAATTTGGCTGCCGAAGCTTGCCTCCGGGGAAGCCATTGGCGCCTTCGCCTATGCCGAAGGGCAAGGCCGCATGTCGCCCGCCAAGATTAAGGCAACCGTCTCCGGCGGTAAGCTGAAAGGTACCAAATCCCCCGTCGCCGATGGAGACGTTGCCAATATTGCCGTGGTCGCCGCGAAGAATGAGAAGGGGCAGGTCTCCCTCTATCTCGTCGATCTCTCCGGCAGCGGCGTCTCCAGAGAAACGCTGGAGTCAATTGACCCCACCCGCAGCCAGGCCCGCCTTACCTTTGACGGCGCGCCGGCAGAACTTCTCGGCACCGAAGGTGATGGCTGGCACATTGCTACCCAGGTGCTCGACCGGGCGGCCGTTCTCATGGCCTTCGAACAGGTTGGCGGCGCAGACCGCTCCCTTGAAATCGCTCGCGACTATGCGCTGGAGCGTATGGCCTTCGGCCGCCCCATCGGCTCGTTCCAGGCGATCAAGCATATCCTCGCGGATATGTATGTTTCCGCCACGCTCGCCCGTTCCAACTGCTATTATGGCGCCTGGGCGCTGAACTCCGGCGCCGCCGAATTCCCGGTCGCCGCCGCCACAGCCCGCGTCTCGGCCACCACGGCGTTCCAGCACTGCGCCAAGAACAACATCCAGGCGCATGGCGGCATGGGCTTCACCTGGGCGTTCGACTGCCATCTCTATTATCGCCGGTCCAACGCGCTGGCTGTCGCACTCGGCTCGCTGTCGGCCTGGGAAAGCCAGCTGATCGAACGCATGAGCGCCGGCAACGCCGAAACGGCCGCATAAGGGGAGGAAAGTGACATGGATTTCAAAGATACAGCTGAAGAAGCCGCCTTCCGCGCCGAAGTCCGCGCCTGGATCGACGCCAACGCGCCCAAGCACCTGCTTGAAGAGCTAAAGAATGCCAGCTTCGCCTCCAACGGCGTGGTGAGCGAAGACCCCATCGCTGCCGGCAAGGCTTGGCAGAAGAAGAAGGCAGAGGCCGGCTGGGCCTGTCTTCACTGGCCAAAGGAATATGGCGGCGGCGCGCGCACCCCTATTGAGCGCGTGATCTGGGGCCAGGAAGAAGGTCCGTATGCAGCGCTTACCGGCGTCTTCACCATCGGCCACGGCATGTGTGGCCCCACGGTGATGTCCTGGGCCAGCGAAGAGCATAAGCGCAAGCTGCTGCCCCCGCTCGCCAGCGGCGAAACCGTCTGGTGCCAGCTTTTCTCAGAGCCCGCCAGCGGCTCAGACCTCGCCGGCCTGCGCACCCGCGCTGTGAAAGCCGATGATGGTTCGGGCGACTGGATCATCAACGGCCAGAAAATCTGGACCAGCGGCGCGCAATACTCCGATTGGGGCCTCCTGATCACCCGCACCAACCCCGATGTGCCCAAGCACAAGGGCCTCACCATGTTCTTCCTCGACATGAAAAGCCCCGGCGTGGAAGTGCGCCCCATCAAGCAGGCCAATGGACAGTCGAGCTTCAACGAAGTCTACTTCACAGACGTTCGCATTCCCGATTCCCAGCGCCTTGGCGAAGTAGGGCAGGGCTGGGAAGTCTCGCTCACCACCCTGATGAACGAGCGCCTCTCGATCGGCTCGGGCATGTCCACCGGCTTCCCGGAACTCTTCCGCTTCTGCATGGAAGCCGAAATTGACGGCGAACCCGCTGTGAAGGATTCGGGCGTCCGCTCGAAACTCGCCCAGTTCGCGGTCAAGCAGAGCGGCCTGAAATACACCGGCATGCGCGCCATTTCCGCTCTGTCGAAGGGCGAGATCCCCGGCCCGGAAAACTCCATCGGCAAGCTCGTCGCTGGCGCCACCATGCAGGAACTCTCCATGTTCGCGCTCGATCTTCAGGGAGAAGCGGGCGTGCTGTGGAATGAGGAAAGCCCGCAGCAGGGCCGCTTCCAGGCCATGCTGATGCGCTCTCCCGCCACCCGCATCGAAGGCGGATCGGACGAAATCCTGCGCAACATCATCGGCGAGCGCGTCCTCGGCCTGCCGGGTGACATCCGCGTCGATAAGGATGTTCCGTTCAAGGACATCCCGACGAGCGGCCGCAAGAAAAAGTAATCACCGGTGCTGCCCTGCCTGCGTCAATGGCGGGCGGGGCAGTCATCCCTTGCTGAAATCGGATTCCAGCAGCTTCACGGCAATCTGCCGGGCCCGGTCTGACGGCTTGCCCAGCAGTTCGCCCAGTGTCGGCCCGAACAGGCCCACCCCAATGGCCAGGATCACGCTGATGAGGATGGAATCCTCCAGCTGCGATTCGGAAAGCTCCGGCTGATTGATCTTCTGGCGGATGATCATCTGAACCGCCTCGCGTACCGTCCGCAGCCTGCGGGACTCGTCCGTCAGCTCCAGCCAGGCGGCCAGCCGCGCAGCCCCCTTGCTTTCAAACGCATCAAACAGCTTCTGGATCGCGATGCCTCGCGCCGCCTTCGGGTCTGCCGGCAGGTCCATCTCCATAAGGCCGCTCACCAGTTCGCCAATCATCTTTTCCATCAGCGCGCTCTGCACGCCGTCAATAGTGCCGAAGTGATGCAGCACGGTGGCATTGGCAACGCCTGCTGCTTTGGCCACGTCCACCAGCCGCAGCGATTGCGGCCCCTGTGCCACGAGCAAATTCTCGGCCGCGATCAGGATGTTCTCGCGCGAAGCTTCCGGTGACCGGCGGATCCTGGGCGTCTTGGTCTTGTCTATTGACATTTTTGTCAGTAACTGCCATTCTTAATCATCAAGGTAGAAGCTTACGAGCTAACTGCCGCTCCTGTCAGCAATATTTGCGAGGCTCGCTTGATGAAACGCTCTCCTGAAGATGTGACCATCCACCCCCGCGACATCCGCTTCAACGTTGAGCCGGCCAGGTCCGGCTACTGGATGGATGGTGATCCGGTGGCCACCGCCATCATGAACACCCTTTCGCTGACCTTCCCGGATGGCGAGCGCCTCTTCATTGACGCCGTGCGCGCTTACAAGGACCAGCTTGACGGCAAGCTCGCTCAGGATGTGAAGGATTTCATCGCTCAGGAGGCCATCCACTCGCGCGAGCATCACCTGCTGAACAAGGTCATCGACCGCAGCAAGTATCCCATCGACCGTGTAGACGCAGCCATCCGGTCACGGATCGCCTTCTCCCGCGAAGGCGGCCCGATGCGTATGCTGATCGCTACCATCTGCCTTGAGCATTTCACCGCTATGCTCGCCGATATGCGCGTGCTGCATACTGATATGTTCAGCAAGACCGATCCCGAGATTGAGCGCATGTGGCGCTGGCACGCCATGGAAGAGACTGAGCATAAGGCCGTCACCTATGATGTCTTTATGGAGGTGACCAAGGGATGGTCGCCCTTCAAACGTTATTTCCGACGCTGCATGGCAATGGCGCTCATCAGCTATTTCTTCACCCGGAATATCGCCACCTATTCCACCTGGATGCTGGAGGCCGACGGCTACACGCCTGAAGAGGCAGAGAAAGCCGTAAAGAGCTTCCTCTGGAAAAAACCCGGCTTCTTCGCCCGCGGCTGGAAAGTCTGGATCAGCTGGTTCAAACCGGGCTTCCACCCCTGGGACCATGACAACCGGGCGCTGATGGACGAATGGCGCAGCGAGTTTGATCTGGTCGCTGCCGAGTAAGCGCGCGTCCGGGCGGGTGACGCGCCCGCCCGTTGCGGTATACCCTGATGGCAACAGCTTCAGGAGTATCCGTCATGACCCGTATTCTCGGCCTCGCTGGCAGTCTGCGCAAGGCGTCCTTCAATGCCGGTCTTCTCCGCGCTGCCGAACGTCTGATGCCCGATGGCACGACGCTTGATGCGCGCACGCTTCATGGCGTCCCGCTTTATGATGGAGATGTGGAGGCCACCGAAGGCGTCCCGCTCGCTGTCGCTGCGCTGAAACAGGCCCTCGCCGACAGTGATGGCCTGCTGCTCGTCAGTCCGGAATATAACAACGGCATCCCCGGTGTCTTCAAGAACGCCATCGACTGGATGAGCCGCCCGCCCGGCGGAACGGGCCTTTTCAAGGGAAAGCCCGTGGCGGTCATCGGCGCCTCGCCCGGCAGCTTCGGCACAATGCTGTCGCAGGCTGCCTGGCTTCCCGTCCTGCGCACGCTCGGCACGCGCCACTGGTCGGAAGGCCGCCTCATGGTTTCCCGCGCCGGAAGCCTGTTTGATGCAGAGGGCAATCTGACAGACGATGAAACCCGCAAACGCCTGGCAGATTTTCTCGCAGGCTTCGCAGACTTCGTGAGTGAAGGCTGAGCCGCCCGGCTCAGCCCTCCGCCACGTTCAGCACCACCTTGCCCATGCCTTGCCCGGACAGGGCAAACACCATCGCCTCGCCAAACTCCGCAAACGGATAGGTTCGACCCACCGGCGGTTTGATTTTGCCTGCGCCCGCCCATTGGGCCAGTTGGTGCAGGTCGCCAATCGCGCGCTTGGTCTCGTATTGCAGATACTGGCGCACGTCCACGCCCAGAAGGGCCGCGCCCTTCATCAGGGTAAGGTTTGAGGGCAGGGCAGGGATCGGCCCTCCAACAAAGCCGACCACCAGATGCCGCCCACGCCAGGCAAGCGAGCGGAAAGCCGGCTCGAACAGGGGCCCGCAAACCGGATCAAGGATCACATTCGGCCCCTTGCCTTCGGCCAGAGTCTTCAGCCGGTCGCGCCATCCCTCCGGGGACGTATCAATCGCCAGGTCGGCGCCATGGGCCAGCGCAAACGCCCGCTTCTCTTCCGTCGACGCCGCCGCGATCACCCGCGCGCCCAGCGCCTTGGCCACCTGAATGCCCGCAGAGCCAACGCCCCCGGCCGCGCCGAACACTAGCACCGTCTCGCCTTCGGCCACGGCGCCCCGGTCCTTCAGGGCATGCATCGCGGTGATATAGTTCAGCGGCAGGCTCGCCCCTTCGGCAAAGCTCAGCGCATCCGGCAACTTCACCACCATCGGCGCGGCGGCCACAGCGTATTCGGCAAAGCCCTTCGCGGTCATCGTCATCACGCGGTCGCCCGGCGCCACATGGCTCACGCCCTCGCCCACGGCTTCCACTGTTCCGGCCACTTCCTGGCCCGGCGTGTGCGGCAGGGGCGGCTTCACCTGATACCGCCCCAGCGCCACCAGCGAGTCGACATAGCCTACCCCGCACGCGGCCACCTTGATGCGCACCTGGCCTGGCCCGGCCACAGGCATGTCCACATCCTTCAGGCGGTAGCTTTCAAGGGACTCCAGCGTATCGGCGACGGCAGCTTTCATCGGTCAATCTCTCCTTCAGGGTCTGCTCCCGTCAAAGCATGGCAGGGCGCGCATTGGCCATACCCGACGAAGGGGAAACTTCAGGCAGGCCGCGTCGGATCGCTGGAGGTCGGTGAGGCGAGTTCCGGATCATAGGTCACGCTCGTCACCTGCCGTTCCAGCATCCGGTGCACTTCCGGCGGCCAGCTGCCTTGGTGCAGGGATTTGATGATATTGTTGCTCACATCATCGGCATGGGTGCGCCGCTCATTGTGCAGCACATAGTCCAGCCAGCGGGCAAAGCTGTATTGCTCTACCCAGATTTCGGCATCCCCCAGGTCCCGTACCAGCGACCAGGCCCGCGCGCCATCGCGCAGGTGAATGCGCCGCCGCTCGTTCATCGTGGCCAGGAAGCGGGGAATATCCGCCTCGCGAATGCGATACTTCGCCGAAACATGCACCGGCCCGCTGCGTGGCTCCACCGGCACCTGCGTTTCCGGCGCGCGCCAGCGGCCCGTCAGGTCAAGGTTGAGTTCGTCCACCTGCGGCAGGCGCAGGAACAGCCCCGCAAACAGGCTGATGGATTGCACCGCCGCCATGGTCAGCAGCGCGGCGGTTACCCCATGGCTCTCCGCCAGCTGCCCGGTGATCCAGCTTCCCACCGCCATCGCCCCGAACACGGCCATCTGGTAGAGCGACAGGGCCCGGCCTACCACCCAGCGCGGCGCGGCCATCTGCACCGTCACATTCATCGTCGCCATCGACAGCAGCCAGCCCGATCCGCAGATCACGAGGCCAAACACCGTCAGCGGCAGCCAGCGGCTCAGTGCCACGATAATAACGCCGGAAATGATCGCGCAGATCGTCATCCGCAATACGGTCTCGGCGGTAAACTTCCGGCGCAGGCGGCTGTTGGAAAGCGCGCCGATCACCGCGCCGATGCCGAAGGCACCGGAGAGGATGCCGAAGGTGATCGCGCCCCCGCCCACCAGATCCTGCGCCACCAGCGGCAGCAGGGAAAGCGCCGCGCTCGCCGCAATGCCGAACAGGGCTGCCCGCGCCATCACCTGCCGGATCGGCGGCGACATCGACACATAGCGCACCCCCGCGCCAATCGCAGTGCGCAGGTCTTCCTTCAGCGCAGGTTTGGCAGGCTTCTCCGGCTTCCACGCCAGCAGCACATAGATGATCCCGACATAACTCACCACATTCACGGCAAAGGCTGCGGCTGCGCCTGCGGCGGCCACGATGGCCCCGCCCAGCGCCGGGCCCGCCGTGCGCGCAATGTTGAAACCCAGGCTGTTCATCGCCACGGCGGCGGCAATCGTCTGGCGGGGCACGATATCGCCCACCGTCGCCTGCCAGGAGGGCGCGTTCAGCGCCGTCCCGCAGCCCAGGAGGAAAGTGAAGGTCAGCAGCAGCCAGGGGCTCAGCCCACCCATGAAGGCAAATACGCAAAGCACCGCCGAAACCGCAAACATGTAGAACTGCGAAACCAGCATCACGGTCCGGCGCGGAAAGTTGTCCGCAATCGCGCCAGACAGCAGCGACAGGATCATGATCGGCAAGGTCACCGAGGCCTGCACCAGCGCGATCTGTGTCTCGCTGCCGCCCAGCTGAACCATCAGCCAGGCCGCACCGACGCTCTGGATCAGCCCGCCAAATTGCGAGGCGATGTTTGCCACCCAGATGCGTTTGTAGAGCGGTATGGAAAAGGGGTTGGGGGCCGGCGCGTCAATCATCGGAAACAATCTGGATCAATTGTCCGATGGTGGAAGTGATTGTCCCCCGGCGCAAGGGTCAGAGGCCAGCCCTCATCCCTTCGCGCCGTAAAACCCGCAGAGCGTGGCGATAATGTCCTGCGCGATGCCGGGGCGGCAGCAATAGTAGATCGTCTGCGCGTCCCGCCGGCTCTGGACGAGGCCCGCCGCCCGCAGCTTGGCCAGATGCTGGGACACGGCAGACTGGCTCTGCCCGGTCAGTTCGGCCAGCTGGTTCACCGGCAATTCCCCCCCGGCCAGCGCGCACATGATCTTCAGGCGGGTCTCGCTGGCCATCGCCTTCATCACTTCGGCCGCCTCCTGAACGCGGCCCGAAACGAGGGTCAGCGCCTCGTCCTTCTTACGTCTGCTGAGGGGCACCTTCAGTGTCTCCTGTGTCCGAAACTGTCCGGATTTGTCCATCATCTGTCCGTTCCGGGCGCCAGTCTGGCCCGCGAATGGCCACATAAATCGCCGGAATAACCAATACTGTCAGGGCAGTAGACGAGGCGAGCCCGAACAGAAGCGAAATTGCCAGCCCCTGAAAAATCGGGTCTGTCAAAATCACCGCCGCACCGATCATGGCGGCCAGCGCCGTCAGCACGATCGGTTTGAACCGGATTGCGCCTGCCTCCAGCAACACTTCCTTCAAAGGCTTCTCGGCGTCTGTTGTGTGGCGAATAAAGTCCACCAGTAGGATGGAGTTCCTCACGATAATCCCGGCGAGCGCAATGAAGCCGATCATCGAAGTCGCTGTAAAGGCAGCCCCAAACAGCCAGTGCCCGATCATGATGCCGATCAGGGTGAGGGGGACAGGCGTGAGGATAATCAGCGGCACCCGGAAGGTGCCAAACTGGCCGACCACCAGGATATAGATCCCCAGCAGCGCCACGCCGAATGCCATGCCCATGTCCCGGAAGGTCACATATGTCACCTCCCATTCCCCATCCCACAGCAGCGTTGTGCTCGTCTCGTCAGCCGGTTGCCCATAGAGGCTCACCGCTGGCATCTGCAGGCCCTCCGAGGCCCAGTCGAACGCCTTTATCCGGTCCTGAACCTCGAACATTCCGTAGATCGGCGCTTCGTAACGCCCGGCCAGTTCACCCATCACCATGTCGGCAAAATGCCCGTCCCGCCGGAAGATCGTGGCGGAGCCCGCCTCCTCCCGCACCTCAACCAGTTCGCCGAGTTCGATGGGAACGGCATCTGTCCCGGCCAGCTGGCGAGGCACGGGAATGGCGGCCATCTCCTGGGTCCAGCTGCGCTGAGACCGGGGGAGATAGACACGGATATTCAGCGGATCACGGCCTTCCCCGCGCGGGCTCACGCCCACGGTCTGGCCGCCAAACGCCATGCCGATGGCGTCCAGGATATCCTGCTGCAGAACTCCCGCATCCGCTGCGGCCGGCTCATCAATCCCGAAGGTCAGCCGCGGTGCCCGGTCACCCATGGAGTTGTCCACATCCACGATGAAATCGGTTTCCTCGAAGAACCGCTCGATAATCGCAGCCGTCTGACGGCGCGCTTCGGGCGTGGGGCCATATATCTCCGCCATCAGGGTAGAGATCACCGGCGGACCCGGCGGCACCTCTACCACCTTCACCTTTGCCCCTTCGGGCAGCGGCACAGCCAGAAGCCGCTCACGCAGATCGAGCGCAATGTCATGGCTCGCCCGCTTGCGGTGTTCCTTCGCCGTCAGGTTCACCTGAAGATCGCCCAGTTCCGGGCTTGCGCGCAGGAAGTAATGGCGCACGAGGCCGTTGAAATTGAACGGCGCAGCCGTGCCCGCATAGGCCTGGATCGTTGTGATCTCCCCAACGGGACCAATGGCATCTGCCAGCGCAAACAGAGCGCGTTCAGTGTCCTCCAGCGCCGCGCCTTCGGGCAGGTCCACGATCACCTGTATCTCGGACTTGTTATCGAAAGGCAGCAGCTTCACCGGCACCGCCTTTGTGGCAAACAGCGTCAGCGACAGGAGTGTCGCCACACCGACAAGCCCGAGGAAAATCCAGGCATTGCGTTTCGACGCCACGATCGGCGCGGCCACCCGTCCATAAAACCGGCTGAGGCGCGTCTCGCTGTGCACGCCGTCATGCGCGCCATGCAGCGGCGCCTTGCCGGCAATCTTCATCATCAGCCAGGGCGCAATCCCCACCGCTACGAAGAAGGAGAACAGCATCGCCGCCGAGGCGTTCGCCGGGATGGGCGCCATATAGGGCCCCATCAGTCCGGACACGAACATCATCGGCAGAAGCGCAGCAATCACGGTCAGCGTGGCGATGATGGTGGGGTTGCCAACCTCGGAAACCGCCTCAATGGCCGCCTGAATGCGGGTACGCCCATCTTTCATGGCCCAGTGACGGGCAATATTCTCAATGATCACGATCGCATCGTCCACCAGTATCCCGATGGAGAAGATCAGCGCAAACAGGCTCACCCGGTTGATGGTGTAGCCCATCATCAGCGAGGCGAAGAGGGTCAGCAGGATGGTCGTCGGAATGACGATCAGCGTCACCAGCGCCTCGCGCCAGCCAATGCTGAACGCGATCAGGACGACAATGGAAATGGTTGCAAGGCCAAGGTGGAACAGAAGTTCGTTGGCCTTGTGGTTGGCCGTTTCGCCATAGTCGCGGGTCACCTCGACATGAATACCCTCCGGGATCAGATTGCCCTTCAAGGCTTCTACCCGGTGGATGATTGCTTCCGAAACGACCACGGCGTTGGCGCCCGGCCGCTTGGCCAGCGACACGGTAACCGCCGGCGCAGCGCTGAAGGTTCCGTCCTCGCCATGCAGCATTGTCCATACGCGCGCGTCCGTTTCCGCGCCGGTTACCTTCACATTCGCCACATCGCTCAGATATACGACACGCCCGCCTGCGCCCCGGATTTGCAGCCGCTCCAGTTCGTGTACGGCATTGATGCGGTCACCCGCCTGGACGATCAGGGAGTTGCCATCCTGATGCGCCCGGCCAGAGGGCAGGGCCGCCGCGGCGTTCTGCACGCTCTGCACCAGGTTTTGCAGGGACACCCCCTGCGCCGAAAGTGCCTGGATATCCGGCTCGACGCGAAGCTCCAGAGGGCGCCCGCCGATCACATCGGTGATGCCGACATCCGTGACCTTCATCAGCTCATTGCGCAGTTCATCCGCCAGCATCCGCAGCGCGGTATCGTTCCACACATCACCCGTCGAGGCATCGGGAGAAATCGTCAGCGTCACGATCGGAACGTCATTGATCCCGCGCCCCACCACCAGCGGCATCGGCACGTCATAAGGAATGGAATCAAGGTTTGCCCGGATCTTTTCATGCACGCGCAGGATCGCATTGTCCGCATCGGTGCCGACATCGAACCGGGCGGTCACCATCGCGGCGTCATCCTGGGTCTGGGAGTAGACATGGTCGACATCCGGCAGCGCCAGAATGATGCTCTCCAGCGGCTTGGTCACCTGTTCCACAGCATCCGCAGCCTTAAGGCCGGGCGCGGACACCAGGATATCCACCATGGGCACGGAAATCTGCGGTTCTTCCTCCCGCGGAATGGTCAGCAGGGCGATCAGGCCGACAGCCAGCGCAGTCAGCAGGAAAAGCGGCGTCAACGGCGACCGGATGGTCGACCGTGTAATGGAGCCCGAAAGGTCCGGTTTCATCTGCTTCTATTCCGGTTTCTGGATTTTATCGCCGGGCCGCAGCCCCGAGAGAATTTCATACTGGCCCGTATCGTCCACCAGTGGCGCGGCGAGCGCGACAGGTGCGTCCACAAAGCGCTCCCCCACGGCCACGCGCACAAAGTCCACCCCGAAGCGGGTCGAGACATATTCCTTCGGAATGCGGATCGCCCGGCGCTCGCCCACAGGGGCGAGAACATCCACGCGCTCCCCGAACAGCGCTGTCAGTCCACCTTGCACCGTTGCATCGGCAATGACCGACCCCTGACGAAGTTCGGGATAGACCCGCACAATCGTGGCCGTGCGGATATCATCCGAGCGGGACGGCAGGCGCAGCGAGATCGTCTCGCCTTCGGAAATCGTGGCGGCATGGCGTTCTGGCAGAGCAAGCCGCACGATACCGTTCACGGTGGCAAAACTGGCAAGAACCTCACCGGGAGACACCACTGAGCCCTGCACCACACTCACATCGGTCACATGCGCGTCTGCCGGTGCCAGAATGCGGCCTTCGGCTTCGCGGGCGGAGAGGGCGCGGCGTTCGGCTTCTGTTGAAGCCAGGCTGCGCCGCAGCACGTCCAGTGCTGTGCGTTCCTCGTCCAGCCGGGCCTTTGGATAAAATCCGCGCGCGAGCAATCCCTCGTTCCGCGTCAGGTCTTCCTCGGACTGGCGGATCTGGGATTTCAGCCCCTCGATCCGGGAAGAGAGCGAGGCCAGCTGCGGGGCGAGGGTGTCATCCGTCACAACGGCGACCACTTCGCCAGCCTTGACGATCTGCCCCTCCACAACGTTCAGCCGTATCACCACGCCTTGCAGGCGCGAGCGTGCCGTTGCCGTGTCACCCGCTTCAATGCGCGCGATCACGGGGCGATAGTCCACGACAATCGATTCCTCGACGGTCAGCGTCTGGGCACTCGCCTGGCCCGAAATGGCCAGCGCGGCGATGGCTGAAACAAAAAGTGTTCGCATCTCAGTAACGGCCATGATCCTCGACCGCTCCGGTCGCTGGGTTGATGGAAACGCAAGGCAGTCCGGCAGATTTCCAGGCGCCGATACCGCCAGCCATATGGGCCGCTTCTGCGCCGGTTTCGGCCAGAAACTTGTCGAGGGCCATGCGCGAGCGTTTGCCCGATCCGCACTGGAAAACGATCTGGCGGCCCGGATTTGCGGGAATTGCCCGGGCGTCGAAGGTTGATAGCGGATGGAGCAGGGCGCCGTGGATGCGCTGGTTTGCAAATTCGGCAGGCTCGCGAACATCGATCAGCAGCACGTCTCCGCGTTTCAGCGCGTCAAACACCGCTTTGGGATCAAGGTCTCTCGGGTCGCTCATCATTGGTCTCCGTAAGCAGGCTTTCGGGATGGTTTGTCACAACCTCAATTTTCCCTCTTGAGCCATAAGCAATAATACGTATTTTATAAAACAATAAAATACAATTATCTTTTAAATCAAGATGGGAGCGCAGGAAAATGGCTAAAATCGTCGTTCTGGGGGCCGGCCTTGGCGGTGTCATCGCCGCGTATGAAATCCGTCACGCGATCGGGCGGGAAAATAGCGTGACCGTGATCAACGAGACGGACTTCTATCAGTTCGTTCCCTCAAATCCCTGGGTTCTCGTCGGTTGGCGTGAGCGCAAGGATATTGTCGTCGATCTTGCCGGTCCGATGAAGAAGCGGAACATTGATCTTATCGTCGGCAAGGCAGAGCGGGTTGCACCGGAAGCCAAACGTGTCCGCCTCAGTGATGGCCGGTTTGTCGATTATGACTATCTCGTCATTGCAACAGGTCCAGAGCTTGCCTTCGACGAGATCGAAGGGCTCGGGCCAGGTGGGTTCACCCAATCCGTCTGCCATATCGACCATGCCACCGCGGCCCACACGGCGTTCGAGAAGTTCTGTCAGGATCCCGGCCCGGTCATCGTCGGCGCGGTTCAGGGCGCGTCTTGCTACGGGCCCGCCTATGAAACCCTGATGATCATCGAGACAGAACTCCGGAAACGGAAGATCCGCGACCGCGTCCCGATGACCTTCGTAACCTCTGAGCCCTATATCGGCCATCTGGGCCTGGATGGTGTCGGCGATACCAAGGGCCTCCTGGAAAGCGAAATGCGCGAGCGCCACATCAAGTGGATCACCAATGCGCGCGTCGTGAAGGCCGAGGCCGGCAAGATGACGGTCGAGGAGGTCAATGAGGATGGCAATGTGAAACAGGTTCACGAACTGCCGATGAAGTATTCCATGATGCTGCCCGCCTTCAGAGGCGTCAAAGCCGTGCATGGTATTGGAGGGCTCACCAATCCGCGCGGTTTCATCCTGACGGATAAGCATCAGCGAAACCCGAAATATCCGGAGATTTTCGGCATCGGCGTCTGCATCGCGATTCCGCCCGTCGGCAAGACGCCGGTGCCGGTGGGCGTGCCTAAAACAGGCTTCATGATTGAGTCCATGGTCACCGCGACCGCCCGGAATCTTGCCAGCATTCTGGAGGGCAAGGAGCCCACCCATGAGGCGACCTGGAACGCCATCTGCCTTGCAGACTTTGGAGACAAAGGTGTCGCCTTCATCGCTCAGCCCCAGATCCCGCCGCGCAATGTGAACTGGTCGGGCTCGGGCGGCTGGGTACACACTGCAAAAGTCGGATTCGAGAAATACTTTATAGGGAAGGTGAAGGCCGGAAAGGCAGAGACGTTCTATGAGAACGCTGCCCTGGCGCTCATCAAGACCCACAAGCTGAAAGGCTGAAGACGCCTTCAAGGAGAGTCAGACATGGCGGAAGACAGAACGATCGTGTGCCTGGCGTGCAGCGCAGTGAACCGAGTGCCGGAAGGCAAATCGCTCACTGCGGCGAAATGTGGCCGGTGTTCAGAGGCGCTGGCAACGCCGCAGCCGGCTGACATCACGAACGACCAGATGCGGCTGCTGGAGAAAAAGGACACCGGGGCTTTTGTCGTGGACCTGTGGGCGCCCTGGTGTGGACCCTGCCGGATGATGGCGCCGCACTACGCGGCGGCTGCCGAACATCTTCAGGGTGATGTCCGCTTCTACAAGATCAATACCGATCAACACCCCGATGCCGCCATTCGCCTCAACATTCGCGGCGTGCCAACGCTGGTTGCCTGGAAGGGCGGCCGGGAACTCTCCAAACAGGCGGGCGCGCCCGGCGGCGCCGCGCTCGAGCGCTGGGTGCGTGACCTGTTTGGCCTGGCGCCGTTCCCCAACTGATCCCTCAACGGAGCAACTGAAATGAACCTTGATCGTGCTGTTCTCGCTTTTGCTGGCTGCGTTGTGCTTGCCAGCTTAGCGCTCGGATATTTCGTCTCGCCCTACTGGTTCCTGCTGACGGCTTTTGCCGGCCTCAACATGTTGCAGGCCTCCGTCACGGGCTTCTGCCCGGCGGCGATGATCTTCAAGATGATCGGTGTGAAGGAAGGCTGCGCGTTCAAATAACGGTGAAAAAGGAAGAGGCCGCATTCCAGCCTCTTCCTTCCGCCGGGGGGTTATCCGCGTTTGCGGATCGCGTTGATTTCGGCGGCATCGAGCACGCCATCATCATTCTTGTCGGCCCTGTCAAAGGCCCGGGCCGGGCTTGCATCCCATTCGGCCTGGCTGATTGTGCCATTGCTGTCGGCATCGATCTGCTGAAAGGCTTTGCCTGCCAGCCGGCTCCCTTTCTCCCCCAGGAAAGCGGTGAATTCCGTCTGGCTGAGTCCGCCCGAATGGTCCGTATCCAGTGTGGCGAACATGGCGCTGCGGCGGCTGAGGAATTCCGCGCGGGTCACCGCGCCGTCTCCGTTTGCATCGGCATTGAGGATGATGCTGCCGGCAGTGCCGTTCGGATCGGCGGACGCTGGCAGGGCGAGCGCAGCCAGAACAGCCAGCAAGGCACACAGGGTTGGGAGGACTTTCATTATGGATGTTCCTTTTCATAAGTGAGTGAGAGCGATGGGGA
The DNA here is from genome assembly GCF_050269995.1 of Hyphomonas sp. NPDC076881. Classification (NCBI taxonomy): domain Bacteria; kingdom Pseudomonadati; phylum Pseudomonadota; class Alphaproteobacteria; order Hyphomonadales; family Hyphomonadaceae; genus Hyphomonas; species Hyphomonas sp. NPDC076881. The sequence continues at coordinate 117,119 of NZ_JBNNJJ010000007.1, forward strand.
AGCGGGGGCGCTGGCAGCTTTCCGGAAGGCGGCGGCATAATTGGGGTGGAGCGTGCCGAAGAGGCGGTCCCAGATCAGCGTGTAGAGGCCGTAATTGTAGCGGAAGGTCCGATGGTGCTGGTTGTGGCTGGTGGCTGTATTCAGCAGGCGGAGCACGGGCGTTTCCCCCATGAATCGGGGAAAAAGTTCATAACCCAGATGGCCCATCACATTGAAGGCGATCAGAAATGTGGAGAAGCTCAGGAAGGCCAGAGGATGCAAGGGAATGATCGTCAGAACCACCAACAATCCCACCGCTTCGATGACCGCCTCATAGGGGTGAAACGCAAAGGCCGAGAGCGGAGAGGGATTGGTCGAAAGATGGTGTATCCGGTGGACACGCTCGAAGACGGCTGGCGCATGCATCAACCGATGGGCCCAGTAGAAATAGAAGTCATGTACCAGAACGGCAGCCGGGATGCTGAGCCAGAACCACGCCCAGCCATACGTGTCGATCCCGTTATAGAACGCCATGAACTCGAATTCGCGGTTGGCAAAGTGGGCCGCAAGACCCACAGCGCCGAATACAAGGGCAGAGAGCGCTGACCAGCCAGCTTCCCGCCGGAACTGCTTCGCCGTGAACGGGGCGGGCTGAATGCGCCTGCCTGCCAGCGATTTGTGGTTCGCCATGATCAGCCACAGCGCCCCTCCGGCAAAGATCAGGTAACGGACAAACAAGAGCAAGGCGACAATGCCGGCGATGAGCCATGGCGTTAACGCTGGATCAGCAGACTGAACATATTGAGCAAGCATGTTGGCTCCCGAAAAAGGTGCGGCCGGCGAAAGGTAAAACGGACTGCGCCGGCCGCAGAGTGGGGGTGGGGGGAGATCAGTCCGTTTGAACAGTGACCCAGCGCGTGCGCGAGCTTTCTTCGCCCTGTGCGTTGGTGCGTGTGGTTGTCTTGGTGCCTTCGCCGTCTCGCGTCACATCACGAGAGGCAGTCTGGCCATCGGGGCCCGTAACGCCGCTCTCTTTCACGAGATTGCCGTTCTCATCCACATAGCGCACGGTGCTGCCGCTGACCGTTTCGCCGTTCGGGCCGGTGACGTAGGAGTTGCGGCCGCAGGCGCCGTTGTCACAGGACGCGGCAGAGCCCGACGAAACCGTCGCACCGGAATTGGTGGTGGTCGAACCGCTGCGGAAACGCCCGCCATTCTCCTGGTCGATGCCGCTGTTTACCGTGCGCGATGCGCCATAGCCTTCACCGGTCTGCACGCTGCCGGTTTTTGTGCGCGTGCCATCGGCGCGTTCGATCATGCGGGAAGACGTTGCGGTGCGGCCGTTTTCGCCTTTTACCGTGGTCTGGCGGCTGCGGCCTTGCGCATCTGCGGGGGTTGCAAAGGCGGCCACGGCGAGGGCGCCGAGGGCCGCAATAGCGGCAAGTTTCATGTTGCGGTTCATGGATGATCTCCTGGGCTCAGAGGCGGCTGCCTCATGCCGAGAGATCTAACCGCCTTGCGTAACGTGGGTTTTTCCGGGGAATGCCAGTTTGTTACGTTTTGTAACCTGCAGAATTCCTTCGTGGATTTCCAACCAATTGCGCGGCATTTTCCGCTTATGGAACAACGTCCGATCATCCTGGTCGTCGAAGATGACGAAGAAATCCGCACGCTTGTCAGCGATTACCTCCGCATCAACGGTTTTGATGTGGAGGGCGCCCGTCATGCCGGTGAGCTTGACCAGCTGCTGGCGCGTGTGTCCCCTGATCTCATCGTGCTGGATATCATGCTGCCCGGCGGCGAAGATGGCCTTTCCATCTGCCGCCGTTTGCGGGCTCAGTCTTCCATTCCCATCATCATGCTGACGGCGCGGGGCGACGATATCGACCGGATTGTCGGCATCGAGATCGGGGCAGACGACTACATTGCCAAGCCCTTCAATCCGCGTGAGCTTTCCGCGCGCATTCGAGCGGTCCTGCGCCGGTCGGCTGGTCTGGAGAAACGCCCTGACAATGAAGTGCGCGCAGGCCACCTCATCATCAATTATGATCGCCGGGAAGTGCGCGCCGATGGCGGCCCCCCGCTTGACCTTTCTAGCGGAGAATATGCTCTGCTTACGGTATTCCTCAGCAGACCGCAGCGCGTTCTGGATCGGGACCTGCTGCTGGAACTCGCAAGCGGCCGCAGCACCAGCGGGGTGTTTGACCGCGCCATAGATGTTCAGGTCAGCCGCCTGCGCAAGAAAATCGAGCGGGATCCTGCCAATCCCGAACTCATCAAGACGGTGCGCAATGGCGGCTACATCTTTGCCTGCAAGGTCATCACGCCATGAGGCTTCCGGGCATTGGTTCCAATCCGGCACTGCGGGTGCTTGCCGTCATGGGGCTGCTCTTCTTTGCTGCCCAGTTGGTGATTCTCGCCGTCTTCTGGCGCGATCACCGGCAGGGAAGCGAGCGTGTGTTTCTGCTGCCGCTGCCCGCGCGCGTGGCCACTATGGTGGATCTCGCCGACAATGCGGATGATGCGACGCGCGACAAGCTCGCGCGCGCTTTCAGCTCCAGTGACAGTCGCGTCTATATTCAGGAGGGCCCGGTGGAGGGCGAAAAGCGCGATGGGGCCGCGGTTGAAGCATTCCGCCGGGCGCTCGGGCTCTACAGTGAAGAGATGCAGGGCCGTCAGGTATCGGCAATGGTCGGTCTAAATGGCCGCGCCATTGGCCCGCCGCGGAAGACGGAAACCGGTCTGCAGGCGGAATATCCCATGCGGCTGGTGGTTGAGCTATCCGATGGAAAATCAATGGTCGTCGAAACGCCAAGCCTTATGGAATGGCGTTTCCGGCGCACACCTGTCGGGCTCTTTGCGGGGCTCTTCGGCCTCATCGTGGCTGGTATCGCGCTCTGGAGCATCTGGAATGTTGTTCGTCCCGCGCGCGATATGGCCAAGGCGGCCGGGCGGTTTGCGGCAACCGGCATTCCCCAGCCTGTCCGCCCTGGCGGTGGCGCGGAAATGCGGGGTCTTGTCAACGCCTTCAACACTTTACAGGAGCGTGTTGCCGAACTGCTCGCAAACCGCGCGCTTGTGATGTCGGCCATGTCCCATGACGTCCGCACCTATCTGACGCGCCTGCGCTTGCGGATAGAGCCGCTTGAGCCCTCCAGCCGGGATGCGGCCGAAAAGGCGATTAACGAGATCCAGGCGCTGCTGGATGATACGCTGACTTTCGCAGAGGCTGAGCAGGGCGGTATCGGAGGCGCTGAACACCTTGCGCTGGCCGGCTGGCTTGAAGACCTCAAGACCTCCGGTCAGTTCGACCCAGACAAGATCACGCTCCGGGTCGATGCCAGGCCTGTCGCGCCGGTTCATCCCGGACGGCTCGAGCGCGCGCTGGTCAACATCATTTCCAATGCTGTAAAATATGGCGGCCGGGCGGATGTCACCCTCGCGCAGGAGGGGGCAGATGCTCTCATCACGGTTGCAGATTCTGGCCCAGGCATACCGGACGCGGAGAAGGCGTGTGTCTTCGAGCCATTTTACCGGCGCGACGTTTCCCGCAATCGCTCGACAGAGGGCGCGGGCCTCGGTCTTGCCATTGCCAAGACGATCATCGTGCGTCAGGGCGGCAGGATCAGCCTGTCAGACCGGCCAGGGGGCGGGCTGGTCGTTTCGATCCTGTTACCGGCGGTCAGTCGCTGAGTTGGGCGTAGTGTGTCACGATCATCCTGGACACATCGGTGCATATCTGACGCGCATCGCGCTGCGGCTCCTCAAGCACCATTTCCATGGCGCTGTAAGCAAGCTCGGTTGTCAGTCGCGCTGAAGAGATCAGGCGCTCGCGCGAGGCCGGGTGGCCCTGCGCTTTCATGGCATCTGCGATGCGCTCAGCCACCATGTCGCTGGAGGCCAGGCGCACTTCCCGCAGGATGGGGATCGCCCGCAGCGCCCTCAGTACAAAGATGTTTCCGGGGAAGTGCCGGGTGATGTCGTTCACCCGTTCCTGCAGGCGCACATTGCTGGCCACTTCTTCGTCGAAGCCCCTGGCTTCCAGCCCGCCCTCGGCGATCCATTCCAGCACCGCCTGGTCCTGCAAAGCCATGAGGCGGTCGCCGAGTTCGCGAAGAATGGCATATTTGTTCGGAAAATACCGGTAGAGGGCAGGCGGGGAGAGGCCCGCCCGGCGGCACACCAGATTGGTCGACAGCCGCTCCAGCCCAACCTCGTCCAGCAGCCGGCCAGCCGTGTCGAGGATCAGCTCGAACGTGTCCTGCGCCCGCGCCTGCTGCGGTTGCTGCTTGGTGGCGGTTTCCACCTGCATGGGGTCGGCCACCTTGCGAGAGGTCGTTTTCTTTGCGCTGCTCATTTCCTCGGCGTTCCCCACGCTGGCTGTGCTCATTCTGCACACTTATAGGCTAAACATCATGAAACGGTAATTAAAGCTATTGTAAAAGTGCTAGTGATCGCTATCCAATCGTTTCCGAATAGGGATGGAAGAAAAGGATTCTGCGATGAGATCTCTTTTGATCGGAACCGGGGCGGTCGCCCTTCTCTGGACTGGCAGCGCCGCGGCGCAGACCGAGGAGCCTCAGGAAGACGCCTCCGCGCGCCGTCTTGAAAGCATTGTCGTGACGGCTCAGAAGCGGGCCGAAGACGTGCAGGATGTCCCAATCGCCATCACGGCGCTTTCCTCGGCAACGCTGGAAAAGCAGCGTGTTGCCAACGTCACCTCGCTGGACAACCTCGTTCCTGGCCTGCGCATCGCGGCAGCTGACGCGGCTGCAAACCCGAAGATCTTTATCCGCGGTGCCGGCTTGAACGACTTCAACCCGACCTCTTCGAGCGGCGTCGGCCTGTACGCTGACGGCGTCTATATCGGCTCGCCGCTCGCGCAATATTCTGCCTTCTACGACCTTGAACGTGTTGAAGTTCTGCGCGGCCCGCAAGGCACGCTCTATGGGCGGAACACGACCGGCGGCGCAATCAACGTCATCGCCAGACGCCCGACTTTCTCGCCGGAAGGCTACGCCGATCTCGAAGTCGGCAATTTCGGCTCGGTGGAAGCCAATTTCGGCTTCGGGGGGCCGGTCATCGGCGACAAGCTCGCCTTCCGCCTGGCGGGTCAGTATGTCGAGGACGACGGCTACACCACGAACGCCATCACCGGGAACAAGGTCAACGACGCCGAGCGCTACGCCCTGCGCGGCTCGATGCTCTACACGCCGGACGAGAAAACCGACGTGCTGCTGTCGCTCAGCACCTTCGTGAACCGCGGCGGCGCTGTTCAGCCCAAGTCGCGGCAGCTGTTTGCGGTCGATCCGGCGGCGGCGGGCGCGGACGGCGTCTGCGCGCCGGCCTATTTCCGCAGCGGCCTCTGCACGGATGCGCTCGGCTTTGCCGATACGGATGCCGATCCCTACACCGTTACGGCTGATGTCGAAGGCCGGGACAAGGTGGACCTCTGGACCGCCGCCCTCACCATCGACCGCGACCTCACCGACACCCTGACCCTGACTTCGATCACGGCTTATCAGGACGTTGAGCGCAACGCGCACGAAAACACCGATTCCAGCCCGCTTCAGATGCTCGAAGCCTACTACATCAACACGCAGAAACAGTTCTCTCAGGAACTGCGCCTCGCCTCTGATGGTGAGAAGCTGAAATGGGTTCTCGGCGCCTATTACATGAACGACGAGACGACCAGCGACAGCGCCTATGACATCCTGCGTATCCTGCGCCCGATGTTCACGACGCCGGAAAATCCGACAGGCGCAAGCCCGGAAAACTCGGTTGTTTTCCTCGGCTATCCGTACACGCAGGAAACCGACAGCTATGCCATCTTCGGCCAGGCTGATTACGAGCTGGCCCCGAAACTGTTCCTCACCGCTGGCCTGCGCTGGTCGGCTGACGAGAAGTCGATGGACTACGCAACGGTTGCCGAACAGGCCGTGACGGTCTTCGAGTATCAGGGCAGCAAGACGTTCAGTGACTGGTCGGGCAAAATCGGCCTGAAATACGATATCACTGACACGACGAACATTTTCGCCAGCTACAGCCGCGGCTACAAATCTGGTGGTTTCTTCGGCGGTAATGCCGACAGCGCGGAACAGATCGAGCCCTACGACAACGAGACGGTCAACGCCTACGAGATCGGTTCGAAGAGCGATCTTCTCGGCGCCCGCCTGCGGATGAACCTGTCCGGTTTCTACTATGACTATCAGGACATTCAGGCCTACTCGACCGTGGAGCGCAACGGCCTGACAGTTCAGGTGCTCGACAACGCGGCAACGGCTGAAATGTACGGCGCTGAAGCTGAATTCGTTGCCCGTCCGATCAGCGCGCTCGATCTCTCGCTGGGCCTTGCCTGGCTGCATGCCGAGTATGGCGATTACAACTCGCTGGGTGGCGACTATTCCGGTAACAAGATGCCCCAGGCACCGGAATTCAGCATGACGAGCCGCGCAGCCTACACGATCGAGACCGCCAGCGGTGTGACCATCACGCCGAGCGTGGACGTGTCCTACCGCTCGAAAGTCTACTTCGACAGCACCAACCGCGAACGCCTCTCCGATCCGGAGTTGTGGCTGGTCGGCGCAGAGCTTTCGGTGATGTCGCCCGATGGCAAGGTCGAAGCGGGCCTCTGGGGCCGCAACCTGACGGATGAGGCTTACCTCACATCGGCCAACCCGATCGACAGCCTCGGCGTTGATCTGCTGACCTACTCCCGTCCGCGCAGCGCGGGCCTCTTCCTGCGCTACCGCTACTGATATGGCGCTGATGCCGACAGCGGCCGGACCGGAGGAGGCACTGCCTCCCTCCGTGTCCGCGCCGGGCGCCCGCAAGCTGGATCGCTCTGCCTGGTCATGGGCCACCTATCAGGCAGGGCGAGACCCGTATATCGGCCTCGTCAATGGCTTTCTCTTCGCGCCTTATTTCGCCACCGTGGTTGTGGGCGATGGCGTGAAAGGGCAGGCGATGATCGCCCAGATGGGAATGATCTCGGGTCTGACGGTTGCTTTCATTGCCCCGGTCATCGGGGCAACGGTAGATACCATCGGCCCCCGCAAGCCCTGGCTTGCTCTGATCACGCTGATGGTCATCCCTTTGATGATGTCGCTCTGGTTCGCGGCGCCCGGCGGCGCGATCCTCTCCCCCTGGGTTGTTGTTGCCATCCTGGGGCTGATCTCCATTCTCCTGTCCTGCGGGGAGGTGCTCTTCTCCTCCATGCTGCCCTATGCCGCCACGCCGCGCATGCGGCCCATGGCATCGGGATGGGCCTTGTCTCTGGGCAACGTCACGTCGATCATCCTGCTGGTATTCATCCTTCTGGCGCTGATGCTCCCCGAAAAGCCGCTCTTTGGCCTTTCGAAGGAAGCGAGCGAGCCCGACCGGATTGTGCCCATTCTGGTCGCGCTCAACTTCGCTCTCTGCGCCATTCCGCTTTTCCTGTTCAGCAAGGATGCGGCCAAGTCCGGCGGCAAGGCCAATGCGTCTTCAGTCCGGGCAGGGGTTGGGTCGCTGGTCTCTCTCATCCGGAACTGGAAACAGAATTCCGATGCGATGATCTATCTGCTCGCCCGCACACTGGCGCAGGATGCGGGCGGCGTTCTGCTCATCCTCTGCGGCGTTTACGCTGCCGGGGTAATGGGGTGGGGCGGCACGGAAATGCTCGTCTACGGACTTCTTGGCTGTGTGGCCGGGCTGATCGGCGGCGTGCTCGCCGGCTGGCTGGATGAAACCTTCGGCCCGAAGACCGCTTTCCAGATAGAGATTGCCGGCTCCGTGGTTGGCTTGATCGGGATCATCGGCGCGGCGCCTGCGCAAATCCTCTTCATGCCTGTCGCTGATCCCCAGCCTGTCTGGAATGCGCCGATGTTCTCGACGCTTCCGGAACTTGTGTTCGTATTTTTCGGCTTTTCCGGCTTCGTCTTCCAGATTGCCGCCTGGTCTTCCAGCCGCACGCTGCTCACGCGCCTGGCGCCTGCCTCCCAGATGGGCGCCTTCTTCGGTCTGGCTGCACTGGCGGGAAACTCCACCAGCTGGCTTGGCCCGATGCTTGTCGGCATCTTCACGGCCGTCTTCCATTCGCAACAGGCGGGTTTCGTCCCCGTCACCCTCCTGTTTGCGGCAGGGTTCCTGCTGCTCTTCTTCGTGAAGGGCGGCGGCAAGGAGCCCGACCCGGCCTGAGTTTCCTCCCAGCCATCAAGGATTCAGGCCAAAAGAAAGGCGCGGAGGCTGTCCCCTCCGCGCCTTTCGACTTTTGTGCTTAGGCAGATGAACTGGTGATCAGGCTTTCGTCACACCAAACCGCTTCATCACATTGTGCGTGATCACTTCAACGAACGGGTCTTTCGCGGCAAGGCCGTGGGCCCATTCGGTGGTGCCGGTATTGAATACTTCGCCTTTGCCGCGCTTGAAGCTCGCCAGCATCGCATGGCCGCGCAGAACGCGCTGCTGCCTCGCGGGGGAGGGATCGCCATAGATCTCCCCGGCAATCACATCCAGCTTCTCCGGCGGGATCATCGGCGCATAGCCGCTGGTGGGATCTTCGCCCAGCGTCACCGGGGCAAGGCCGATGATTTCGAGGTTTTCCGGAACGCCGCCCACCGTCAGGGCCTTGGGCAGGCCATCGGTGCCAAACTCGAACAGGCACCCGTCGCTTTCATAGCCGATCAGCGGAACGTCCCCGCCCAGAATGTCGCCATAGAACAGGTCCGTGCCTTCCAGCGACCAGTGCTTGTCATTGTAGATCGTGAACCCCGCCGTCCCGCGCGAGACGCACATGCCAAGCCGGTGATAGCCGCCAAAATTGAAGCTCAACCCTGTGATCTCGGCTTCGGGCGCTTTGAAGGCGCGGTGCGACCAGAGATGCGTTGCCAGTTCTGCCGGCACATCCTCTGCCTCAAAGCCTTTCCATTTGTGGCACACATAGGTCTTGCCATCGTCTTCCCAGCGCACCTTCCAGAAACAGGTATTGCCCGAAAGGATTGCGGCAAAGCCGCCCGCATCCACAAACCGCTCCACCTGCGCGCGCTCATTGCCAGACCAGTATTCGGAGTGTCCCACGAAGAACGCAGATGTGTAGGCCGACAGCAGATCAGGATCCGTTTCCAGATCATAATCGGTCACATAATCGAACACATAGCCTTCTTCTTCCGTCCACGCCGCAAAGGCATGTTCCCACTTGTTGAGGAAACCGGCCGAGCCATCATAGGGAGAGATACGATGCTTGCGCATCCAGACGGGGTCCGCCGTCCAGGGCTTCTCCTTGAAGCCCCGCGAGCGCATGTTGATCAGGCGGGGAGCATCGTCCGGCGCAGCGATGATCATCTGCGTGAACGGGCGCTGGGTGGAGGAAACGCCGATTGCCTGATCCATTGCCTGGTCAAAAGGCACGGTGCCGGTCATCAGGCCGGTCACGTTGGAATAGGCGTTCGCCCCGCCCCACCAGTTGTAGGAATGGTAGGTGTTCGTCGCCAACACCAGCACCGCCTTTGAGCCCGCCATGCCTTTGGCGGGCTTGATGCAAACGAAATGGTGCGTCTGCTCCCCGGCGGTGTCCGTCAGCACGATGTCGTAATAGCCGGTGCGCCAGTCTGCGCCCGTGGTCACTTCCAGCGCTACCGGCCAGCCGCATCCGTTGCGGTCAGCATCGGCCGGTGCCGGGTGGTGGCCCGCCGCGATCCCGTCCTGCGTATGAACAATCTCGCGCGCCTTCCCGACGCGGGCGATCTCCAGCCGGCAAGGGCCGTGCTCCACGCTGATATGGAGGGCGAATGTCTCGCCGGGGTGAAGGCTCAGGCGGTCAGTATAGCAAGCCAGCATTGGACGCTCCCATCAATCTGCATAGGCTAATGGTAGCCATCATTATCATATTCGCAAGCGCGAAGAGGCCGCACCAGCGCCTTATGGCTTCTTCTTCTGCCCGTAGGAGCGAAACCGGTCAGCAATGCGGGCCATCTCGTCATCTGCCAGAAGCATTGGCCCGCCGATAGCGAGTGTGCCCCAGTAGATCGCCGCCTGTTCCTCTATCTCTTCGGCAATCAGAAGCGCCTGTTTCAGGCTCGGCGCCACCACGATCTGTCCGTGATTGGCCATAAGTGTCCCGAATTGTCCGGAAAGTGTCTCGCAAACGGCCTCCGCTAGCTCGGCCGATCCGAAGGTGGCATAGGGCGCCACCGGCACAGACGGTCCGCCGCTGACGGCCACCATATAATGCAGGGCAGGGATCGGTCTGTTCGCGCAGGCCAGCGTCGTGGCAAAGCGCGAATGGCAATGCACCACCGCGTTCACATCCTGGCGCAGCTGCAACAGCTTCCAGTGCATCTGCCACTCGCTGGAAGGCTTCATGCCGGCCGGGTCAAAGCTGCCATCGGGGGCCATCCGCACGATATGTTCCGGCGCAAGCATCGAAGGCGGAACCCCCGTCGGCGTCACCAGCATATCCTCGCCCAGGCGCGCCGATACATTGCCGGATGTCCCCCGGTTCAGGCCGCGCGCATCCATCGCCGCCATCACCTCGACAATCTGCGCCCGCAGTTTTGTTTCCTGCTCGCTCATGATGCGGCGGCCTCCTTCACGGGAAGTGTTGTGACAGCGTTTTCAACCTGCTCAAAGCTTTCCAGCTTGCCATAGGTCGCCAGCCCCTGCGCCACCATTGCAGCGGTCGCGGCGGCAAACTTCAGCGCGTCGAGATCGCCCAGTCCTTTAAGATGCGCCGTGATGAACCCCGCGCAGAACGAATCGCCGCACGTCGTCGTATCCACCACTTTGATGTCGAATGCCGGCAGCCGCCCACGCAGGCTGCCCGCTGCCATCACGGCCCCGCGCCCGCCATCCTTGATCGCGCAGTTCCCAGCCCCCATCGCCACGAACGCATCTGCTGCCGCCTGAAGATCCTCTTCTCCTGTCAGAAAGCGCGCTTCCTCCGCGCTTGGCAGGAACCAGTCCACATGCGGAAGTATCCGCGCCAGTTCCGCCTTCGCGTCCGGCCTCGGCGCAATCAGGTCACACGTCACCACGGCGCCCGCCGCCTTGGCGGACGCCACCAGCCTTTCGCCCGGCCCGCCATCAAATGTCGGCGCGCCGATTGCCGCATAATGAAGGCAGCGCACATTCGCTGCGGCCGCCATCAGCGCGTCTGTCAGCGGCGGAACAGAGCCAGCCCCGGGGGCGTGCAGCGTCGGGCGGCGGCCCTGATCATCAATAGGCAGGATTGTCGTGGAGGTCGGATACCCTTCCAATGTCTGCAGGAGGCTTGTGTCCACCCCACCATCTTCCAGCGCAAAGCGGACGAACTTGCCCGTCAGGTCGCTGCCGATGGCGCCCGCAACGCCAGCCTTCAGCCCCAGCCGTGCTGCGACACACGCCGCGCCTGCGGCTGTGCCGGCCGGCGCGCAGGCAATCTGTTCGATCAGCCGCCCGCCCTCATTCTGCGGAATTTCCGTGATCGGCCGGCCCACAACATCCAGCGTCGTCAGGCCCACGCACAGAAGATCAAGTTTCATCCAATTTCCTCCCGAATTTACCTTGCGTCCATATCGGTCTTAAGTAAGATAGTCAAAACTATCTTATCGGCAAAATCGGCGAGGGCAACATGTGGACGAACTCAGTGGACAAGGCTTTGCGTGAACGGGCGGAAGCCGTCATTCCGGGCGGGATGTATGGTCACCAGTCTGTGCGCCTTTTGCCTGACGATTATCCGCAGTTCTTCGACCGTGCTTCGGGTGCCTATATGTGGGACGCTGATGGCAACCGATACATTGACTATATGTGCGGCTACGGACCAAACTTGTTCGGCTATGGCCATGACAGCATCGACGCTGCCTACATCAACCAGCTGAAAAAGGGCGACACGATGACCGGCCCGGCCGGCCTGATGGTAGAGCTTGCCGAGCAGATGACGGCGATGGTCACCCATGCGGACTGGGCCATGTTCTGCAAGAACGGCACAGACGCTACCACAATGGCGATGATGATCGCCCGCAACTTCACCCGCAAGAACACCATCGTGCTCGCCAAGGGCGCCTATCACGGCGCTGCGCCTTGGTGTACGCCCGTCAGGAACGGCACAGCGCCAAGCGACCGTGCCAATCAGGTCTTCTACACTTACAATGACGTTGCTAGCCTCGAAGAGGCGGTCCGCAAGGCAGGTGACGACCTTGCCGCCATTTTTGCCTCGCCGATCAAGCACGACACCTTCGTCGATCAGGAAGATCCGACAGCGGAGTATGCCCGCCGCGCCCGCGAACTCTGCGACGAGAAGGAAGCGTTGCTGATCGTGGATGATGTCCGCGCCGGGTTCCGCCTTGCCCGCGATTCCAGCTGGTCGCGTGTTGGCATCCAGCCCGATCTTTCCAGCTGGGGTAAGGCCATTGCCAACGGCCACCCCATCTCCGCGCTCCTTGGCGTCGAAAAAACCCGCAATGCGGCTGCCACGATCTACGTTACCGGCTCCTTCTGGTTCTCCGCCGCTCCGATGGCGGCCAGCCTCGAAACACTGCGCCTCATCCGCGAGACCGACTATCTTGAGCGCACTCAATCCCTCGGCCAGCGTCTGCGCAAAGGGCTGGATGAGGCCGCAAACCATCACGGCTTTGCTCTCCGTCAAACCGGCCCAGCAGAAATACCGCTCATCATGTTTGAAGATGATCCGGGCTATTCCAAAGGCTACGCTTGGAACGACGCCCTTATGAAACGTGGTGTCTATTTTCACCCCTGGCACAACATGTTCATCTGTGCGGCGATGACGGAACAAGACATCGACCAGACCATTCAGATAGCGGACGATTCCTTCAAGTTTATAAAGGACGCCGGGCCGCTTCCGCCGGTCGAGAAACTCGCAATTCTGGGACTTTTGGCGGATGGTCACTGAGGCAGCCTTTCCGGCGCCTCAAACCCCCGCTCAAATTGCAGAGAGCTGGCGTCCTTCTTCGGATGAGGCGGGCCGGTTGACGATTGATATGGCGGCTATTGCTGCCAACTACCGCCGTCTCTGCGGGATGCACCCGGCCTCCCGCGTCGGCGTGGTGGTCAAGGCGGATGCCTATGGGCTTGGCGCGGCGCAGATTGCGCCGGTGCTTGCGGCTGCGGGCGCGCGGGATTTCTTCGTGGCGCATCTGGCCGAAGCTCTGGCTGTGAAACCTTTCCTTCCGGCTGATGTCACCATTTTTGTTCTCAACGGCCTTGCGCCGGGCGGCGAAGCGCTCTGCGCGGCGGAGAAGAACATCATCCCGGTGCTGAACACGCCGGAACAGGCGCGGGATTGGTATGCGCTCACGGTAGACCAGTCCCGCGTCCTGCCTGCCGCGCTTCAGGTTGATACCGGTATGTCGCGCCTTGGCCTTGATGAAGAAGAATTTGACGAAGTTCTGGACTGGCCGGCCTTCACGCAGAAGATCCCAATCCGCCTGCTGATGAGCCATATGGCCTGCGCCGATGTTCCAGGTGCCCGTGCCAATACAGATCAGATCGCCCGGTTTGAGCGCTTCTGCACGCGCCTGCCTTCGGTGCCCCGGTCTCTGGCAAATTCGGCGGCGGCCATATTCCTGCCAGATGCGGCGGGCGATGTCCTGCGGCCGGGTCTTGTGCTCTACGGCGTTGATCCGGGAACCGCAGGCGTTCCGCACATGCGGCCTGCCGTCTCACTTGATGCCCGTGTCATCCAGCTGCGGGATATTCCGGCCGGCGCGGGCGTTGGCTATGGGTTCGACTACATCGCGAACTTTCCGTTGCGCACGGCCACGATTTCGGCCGGCTATGCCGATGGCTGGCCCCGCTCCCTCAGTAGCCGTGGCGGGGTCTGGTTTGACGGCAATCGCCTGCCGATCCTGGGGCGGGTCTCGATGGATAGCTGTGTGGTGGACGTGACCGCGCTGCCGAAAGGGAGTATCGGCCCCGGCGACAGGGTGGAACTGATCGGGCCAAACCAATCGGTCTCTGACCTGGCAGAGCTTATCGGCACAACGCCGCACGAAATTCTTACGGGCCTTGGACGCCGCTTTTCCAGGGTCTACGCGAACAGGCCGCCTGTGGGCGGAGAGGAGATGCAGTCATGAAAGTCGTCATTCTGGGCGCCGGCGTCTTGGGGATCACGACCGCCTACTATGCAGCGCTCGATGGCCATGATGTGACCGTGGTGGACCGTATGAGCGGCCCGGCGCTGGAGACCAGCTTTGCCAATGCCGGCGAAATCTCTCCGGGCTATGCCTCTCCCTGGGCCTCCCCCGATGTGCCGCAAAAGGCGCTCAAATGGCTGTTCATGGAACACGCCCCGCTGATCATCCAGTATCAAAAGCTCAGCCCCGCCATGGTTGCCTGGGGCGTGGCGATGCTGCGCAACTGCACGCCCGCGCGCTACGCCGCCAACAAGGAAAAGATGGTTCGCCTGGCCACCTACAGCCGCGACATGCTGCGGGATCTGCGCGCCGCTGAATCCATCAGCTACGACCACCGCACGCTCGGGACATTGCAGCTCTTCCGTACCCAGAAACAATATGACGGCGCCGCCCGCGATATTGAAGTGCTGAAAGCCGGCGGCATTGATTTCGAACTTCTGGACGCGGCAGGCTGCCACGGGGCAGAGCCAGGCTTGGCCCACGCAACCGATCCCATCGTTGGCGGACTACGCCTGCCGGGGGATGAGACCGGCGATTGCTTCAAATTTACCAATGGGCTGGCCGCCATTGCAGAGGCCTGCGGCGTGAAGTTCCTCTGGAACACATCCATTGATGGTCTGTCCGAAAGCGGCGGCCGGGTCAGCGCGCGCATCGGTGGCAAGCCGGTAGAGGCAGATGCGTTTGTTCTGGCATGCGGCGCCTGGTCTCCCGCGCTGGCGCGCCCGCTGGGCATCAGCCTGCCGGTCTATCCGGTGAAGGGGTATTCCATCACTGTGCCGATCACGGATGAAACCCGCGCCCCGCAATCCACGCTGCTGGATGAAACCTTCAAGGTTGCCATCACGCGCCTGGGAGACCGTGTGCGCGTGGGTGGCATGGCAGAGCTTGCCGGATTTGACCGCAGCCTGAAGCCGCAGCGCCAGCGCACGCTGGAGCGGTCGGTCTTCAGCCTGTTCCCGGGCGTGACGGCGTCGGAGGAGCGCAATCTCTGGTGCGGCCATCGCCCGATGACGCCCAATGGCGTCCCCTTCGTAGGCCGCTCGAAGTTTCAGAATCTATGGCTCAACACCGGACACGGAACACTGGGCTGGACCATGTCCTGCGGCTCGGCCCGCTTGGTGGCAGACGAGATTTCAGGGCGCAAACCTGCGGTCAGCCTGGCCGATTGATAAAGCCACTCAAGCCGATTTGCTGAAATCCGGGTAAAAGAAAGAGGCGGGCTGTTTCCAGCCCGCCTTTGTTTTTATCTGGATTCTTATCAGAAGCTCTTGCGGATGCTGGCATACCAGTACCGCCCATAGGGCTGGTAAAGCGCGCCGTTATAGCCGGTGGAGCTGGAGTCCATCGGCGGCAGCTGGTCGCCCACATTGCGCACGCCGAGGCGGACGCGCGTGTTCTGTGCAAAGCCTTCCTCGAAGGCATATTGGGCGTAGAGGTTGACCGTCTGCTGGTCATCCACGCGCCAATAGTCGCCTTCCGAGTTCAGGATCGACGTATCCCAGAAGTAGCCGGTATACTGAGTATAGGCACCGATCGTGATGGCTTCGGTGGGCTGCCAGGTCATCGAGGCATTCCACTTCCAGCGCGGCGAACCGTCCTGGCGAAGCAGGTTTCCGCCTTCCGGAATGATCGTTCCGGAGTTGATTTCGCCGGCGGCCCGGGCATCCAGCAGAGCCTGGATATCGGGAGACGCTGCGCGCTCATACTCGATGAGATGGGCGACGTTCACATCGAAGTTGAAGCGGCCAATCGGTGTCTCATGCAGCGCCAGCGATGCCGAGAAATCCACGCCGCGCAGATTTTGCGGCTGAAGGTTCCGGTAAGCGTCGTTGACATAGAGCACACGGCCAACCGGATCGAGACCGGTTCCGGCAAACGCAGCAATCTCGTCAGCCGTCGGATCAGCACGGACGACATCCGGGTTGCTTGAGCCTTGTGTGCGCAGCAGATAGTCAAGGATCAGCGCGTTGCCTTCACCATAGATGCCGATCAGGCCTTTCTGCTCAACATTCCAGAGGTCTGCGGTCAGCGTCAGAGACCCGAAATGATCGGGCATGATGCGCGGTTGCAGAACCGTACCAACGGTCCACGTATCGGCCGTTTCCGCCTCGAGGTCCGGGTTGCCGGCGCGGCGGCCGGTCGTGGCGTAGCCATAGCCGGTGCAATCGGAGAAGTTCGCGATGCGCCCGGCCCGGACGTCGGCTTCACAACGCACCCAGTCTGTCCGCGTATTGGAGCGGGAAACAACCGTTGCGTTGATCTGCTCGAGGTTGGGGGCGCGGAAGGATTGCGCCCAGGAACCACGGAAGCGCAGCCCGTCGATCACCGCCCAGGACAGTGCCACCTTCGGCTTGGCGATATCGCCGAAGTCCGAATAGTTTTCGTAGCGTCCGGCGGCCTGCATTTCGAGGCTCTGAACCAGCGGCACGTTCATCTCCGGCGAGACCAGCGGCACCGCGAACTCGATATAGGCAGAGCCAACCGTGCGCGAACCTTTCGTGTCCGGCGTATCGCTGGTGCCGACCAGATCGCTGAGAACCGTGACGCCGGTTTCGGTGTCCGTGAACGTGAAGGTTCCATCGACATGCTTGTCGCGGTCGTCAAGCTGCAGGTCGCGGCGCAACTCAACACCCGTTGCCATGCCGACATCGCCGCCGGGCAGGGTGAAGATGTCAGGCCGGCTGAGCTTGAAGTCCAGTTGGGCCAGCGAGGTGCGCGAGTAACGCTCCGTACGGATACGGGCATAGTCAAGCGCCGCCGCATTCGACAGGGTCGTGTCGAGGCCCTGCGGGTCTGCCGGGTTGGCACCATTGAAGGGGTTGTAGGCGTTGGGGGTCGACCAGGAGAGAGCTTCCTGAAGCCGGGTTGACGAAACGCCGTCCTGCTCATCGCGAACAGAGGCGCGCGAGTACAGCAGCGCGCTTTCCCAGTCGAAATCGCCGACTTCCCCGCGAACGCCCGTCAGGAAACGGAACTGGTGATTTTCAACATTGACGTTCGAAAGTCCGAAATCATCGAAGCGATAGCTCGTCAGCGTGACATCGGCCCCTTCGTCCGAGATATTGAGGCCGGTCAGGCGGTTGGGGTTGACGCTGCCATCGGGAAGCAGGGTCGCCCCGAAAGGGTTCCAGTAGTTCGTAGACGGAACAGTGATGCGGGCAGAGCTCAGCATCGTGGACGGTTGCTGCCAGGCGTTGGTTTCGGCAAAATAATAGCCCAGTTCGCCGAAGGTCTGCATGCCGCCGGGCATATCATAGCGGAAGGTCGAGAAGAGGTTGATCCGCTCGACTTCCGGCATCAGCGAGGTGCCAACGGCGTTGGTGTCATAGCGCGTGTTGCGATCCGTGCCGGTCGTCGCCCGGTTGCTGGCGCGCAGGCACACACCGTCTCCAAGAGACGTTGCGCAGCTTCCGTTGGCGGACGGAATGATGGAGAAAGCCCCGGCGGAAGTGGTCAGCGCCACGCCGTTCTGGCGCACCGTTCCGGTGCCGACGGTTGCAAAGTTGCCCCAGCCGCTGATAGTGCTCGTGCGGTCGAGTGTGCCCACGCCTTCAAAGTCGGTGCCGGTGAAGAAGCTGCGGCGGTCGGCCGTTGCCGTCCAGCTCTGATCCGTCGTCGACAGTTCAGAGCGATCCGTATAGCCGAGGAACAGCGAGACGTTGCCGCGCCCATCGGCGAAATCGGTGCCGAAGGTGCCGTTGACATCAAGCTGGCGCAGGTCGGTGCCTTCAGCCCCGCCATACTGAACCGTCAGGTCGCCGCCATTGTTCACTTCGCGCAGTACGGTGTTGACCACGCCGGCCACGGCATCGGCGCCATAGATGGCGGCGGCGCCATCGCGCAGAACTTCAATCCGGCTGACACCGGCGGTCGGGATGGCATTGGTGTTGTAGGTCAGCACCGGAACGAGGTTCTCGTTGGCGCGCGAGGTCGGGTGCAGAACCACCCGGCGGCCGTTGAGCAGCACCAGCGTGTTGCCGATACCCAGGTTGCGCAGGTTCACCGAGCCGACATCGCCGCGTGCGGCGTTGCTCGACTGTGGCAGGTAGCTGCTGTTGAAGGTCACGTCACCCATTTGCGGGATGGACCGGAAGAGATCATCGCCCGAATCCGCGCCGATGGCGGCCAGCTGCTCCTGGCCAATCAGGGTCACCGGCAGGGCCTCGGTGGTGCGTGCGCCCTGAATGTGCGAGCCGACAACCACGATCGTCTGTTCACGGCGTTCTTCGGTGGCGGCCGCTGCCGTCTGGATAACGGGTTCAGACTGAACACTGCTCTCGTTGACAATTTCCTGATCCGGGCTCGTCTGCTCAATGGCGGAAGCGTCGATCAGGAACACGTTGGAGGGCGTCACCCGGTAGCTCAGGCCCGCATTGGAGATCAGCGCGTTCAGCGCATCTTCAGGCTCGAAAGCGCCTTCCAGGCCGGTGCTCTGCTTGCCGGCGACCAGGTCTGCCGAGACAAGGATTTCACGGTCGCTCTGGCGGGAGAAATCCGTCAGGGCCTTGGAAAGAGATCCCGGAGGAACAGAAAACTGAACCGGCTCGGCAATCGCTGATCCCGCCATCAGGGCGGTCAGAGCCGCGCCGCTCATCACGCCGCGCTTCAGTTTGTTTTGGGAAGTCCTGCTTGTCATCTGATCCTCATTGCTTCTTGCGTGCTGAGGGCTTCCTGTTCCCCGCGGGAAGCCCCTTCAATGACTAGGACGCAGCAGCTTCGGCAAACCCGCCTGACAAATATGACGGGCAAGTAACAAACTAGTGAGGTTGTGACATTTTTAGCACGATCACATTGCCCTCGCGCTGGGCTTCAATCGGGAAATAGACCTGAAGCGCTTCGGTAAAGCGCGCCTGCTGACCAGCGCGGAAGAGGCCGGTGATATGCAGGCTGGAAATGCCTTCGCCTTCGGGAACGATCCGCACGGTGGAATAGCGGTTCATCTCGGCAATGGCTTCCGTCAGCGGCGTGTTCTCGAAGGTGACATAGCCTTCGCGCCAGCTGGTGGCCTTGCTGGTGTCTATCTTCGTCACTTCCGGCAGGCTCGCCGTGGACGTGGCGACCAGCCGCTCGCCCGATGCCAGCTGCACCAGCGGCGCAGGCTTCTTCCGGCCAGAGGCTGGCACCTCCTCAATCTCGACCTTGCCTTCCACCAGGATGACTTCAACGGCCGTTTCGTTGAGGCGCACATCAAACGTTGTGCCCAGCGCAACCACGCGCTGATCCCCCGCAGTGACGATAAACGGCCGGTTTGGATCCTTGGCCACTTCAAACAGGGCCTGCCCCTTTAGCAGGGTGATCAGCCGCTGTTCACCGGAATAATCCACATGTACGCGGCTGTCAGTATTCAGCGTGATGACCGAGCCATCCTCCAGCGTGATGCCGGAACGTTGGCCAACAGTTGTGGCGTAATAGGTCGGCGCTTCGAGATCGATCTGGCTGGGCGGGGCATCCCCCCGCATCATGAAATTCGCCGCAACCGGCACCATAAGCGCGAACATCGCAAGGCAAGCGACCAGCGCATACCGCCGCTTGTCGCCATTGTGGCGCTCATTCAGCGCGGCATCCCGCAGGGCGCGCATCTCAGGTGAATGCGCGGCGGACAGCAGGGCGGAGACAGACTCCTGCAGAAGCTCATAGGCCTCGCGATGGCTGGGGTCTGCCTCATACCAGTCGCGAAAGGCGCTGCGTTCTGCATCGCTGCAGTCGGGATTGCGCAGGCGCGCATCCCAGTCGGCTGCTGCGGTATGCCCCGTCATCGTCTTTCTCGAACCCACGTCCTTCATGGCGTCAGATCATTACCGATCGCTGCGGCCAAGCCGGGTCAGCAGATGTGCGTTTGCTCGCGCCATATATTTTTCAACCGTACTAACCGATATTTTCAGATGTTTCGCAATCTCGGAGTGCCTGTACTGCTCAAAATGGTAGAGCGCAAACGCCTGACGAACAGGGGCGGGCAACTCATAGAGGGCTGAGATTAGCCGTTTGACTCCTTCCTTTCCTATCAAGACGCGCTCGGGATCAGAATCCGCCAACCCATGCAGCTCTTCTTCGAAAGTTTCATGTGTGCCTCCGCCGCGCGCGGCCGACCGGCGGATGCTGTCGATGAGGACGCTGTTGGCGGTCCGGAACAGATAGGATTCGACGGTACTG
Organism: Hyphomonas sp. NPDC076881; assembly: GCF_050269995.1. Classification (NCBI taxonomy): domain Bacteria; kingdom Pseudomonadati; phylum Pseudomonadota; class Alphaproteobacteria; order Hyphomonadales; family Hyphomonadaceae; genus Hyphomonas; species Hyphomonas sp. NPDC076881. Next base: position 137,356 of record NZ_JBNNJJ010000007.1, read on the forward strand.
ACTTCCGTGAGGTCCGCCTTTCGTGCGATCTTGGCGAAAACTTCCTGCACCAGATCTTCGGGGTCGAGGGCCGCAGGCGCCCGTTTGCGGAAGTAGTTCCGCAGGGCGCCGCCATATTTGCGCACCCAGACATCGAGGTCTGCAGGGATCTGTTCGGTTCGAGTGCCCTTGCGGGATTGGTGGCCCATCTTGGATTCGCCCAGCTTGGTTGTGTGATAAATACAAGTGACGGTTCTGCGACAACCGGAAAAATGCGATCTCACCGGAGGATTTTGCCGTCTTGTGCGTCTTAGGAGACAGACGCTCCGCTCTGCACAAGCCAAGATGCCCCCATATAAGGAGAAATATGTGCTCCGCCTTCTAAGTGTTCTGATCCTCGCGGCTGTCTGCCTGTTTGGGCAGCAGTTCGCCTTCGCCCGTCCCGGCCAGGTCACGGCCATCACCAATGTTGAGGTGTTCGACGCCACCGGCGCGGCGCCCTGGCAGGGCACGGTGCTCATCCGCGATGGCAGGATCATTGAGGCAGGGCCGAAAGTGAAAGCGCCGCGCGGCGCTAAAGTCATCAAGGGCGAAGGCCGCGCGCTGCTGCCGGGCTTTTATGATGTCCACACCCATTGGGGCCCGCGCGCCACGCCGTCCGCCCTGCCGGACGTGGCCGCCAAGTACCTCGCCTCAGGCGTGACAACTGTGCTCGATTTCCATCAGCCGCCGGAAGCTTTTCAGCCGCGCCGCGAATGGCTGAGCCAGATTCCTTCCCCGCATGTGAACTTGGTGGCCCGCATGAGTACGCCGGGCGGCCACGGCGCTGACTGGAGCGACCAGACCACCACGAAATGGGTGTTCACGGATGAGTCCGCCCAGCGCGCAGTGCAGGAACTGCTCCCTTATGAGCCGGACTATATCAAGGTTTTCACCGATGGCTGGCGCTATGGCATGTCGCCGGAAGAAACCAGCATGAATGAGGAAACCCTCAGCGCGCTGGCCGCCGAAGCGCACAAGAACAACATCCGTATCCTCACCCATACGGTTACGGCCCAGCGCGGCGCGCTTGCTGCCCGCGCCGGCGTGGACATCATCGCCCACAGCCTTCAGGACCGTGTGATCACCGAAGAGGAAGTGGCTGATATCGTGGCTTCCGGCCTCTACTATGCGCCCACCCTCGCCATCTATGAGCCCCGCCGCCCCGGCGCGCCCGAGCTCGACATGGAAAGCGCCGCCGTGCGCCAGCGCGTCTGGAAATACGGCAACGCCGAGGAAAACCTCCGTACCCTGTTTGCGGCCGGCGTGCCCGTTGCCCTCGGCACGGATGCCGGCATCGGCGGTCTGGTGCATGGTGATGCCACGCTGCGCGAAATCGAGCTCTTCGTTGCCGCTGGCCTGGCGGAAGCTGACGCGCTGATCGCCGCTACCGCCAACAGCGCCGCTGCCCTCGGCCTTGCCGAAGATCGCGGAACGATTGCTGCTGGCAAGCGCGCCGACATCGTCCTCATCGATGGCAAGCCCTGGGAAACCATCAGCGATGTGCGGAAGATTTCGCTCGTGCTCGTTGATGGCGCCGTCGTTTACGACGCCGCAAACCCGCCGAAGCCGCTTCCGGCAACCCTTGCGGCGCGTCCGGCCGCGGCCCTGATCGACGATTTTGAGCGCGCCGACGGCCGCACGGCAATCGACACGCTCCCCGTCACCGATCTCGACTTCGGCATGGAGCGCTCGGTCATCACCTTCACGCGCCGCCCGCGTGAAGAAGGCGATCATGTCCTCTCTGTCAGCGCCAATATGGCCCGCAAGGAAAACCCCATGGCCGGCGTGCTGTTCCCGCTCAGCCGCGGCTCGGTTATCCCGGCGGATGTCACCGCCTATGAGGGCGTCTCCGCAGAGCTCTTTGGCGCCGGAGACTACACGCTGCGCATCGTCTCGATGCAGGGCATGTGGGAGGCGAAAGTCTCGGCAGGCGAAGGCTGGAACAGCATCAATGTTCCGTTTGCGGATTTCTCCTTCACTGGAAACCGTGATGCAGCTCCGGAATGGACCGGTGACGATCTGCTGCAACTCGGCGTGCTCGTAAACCGCGCGGCCGGCGAAACCGCCTGGTTCGAGATTGACGATATCGGCTTCTACCCCGCGCCGTAACCTTATGCCCGGCGCCTCTGCACAGGGCAGGGGCGCGGGCTATGCCTGCTGCGCCTTGGCCAGCATCTGCCGGAATGTGGCAATCTTCGCGTCCAGCCGCGCGTGGCCTTTTTCGGTCGCGCAGGCTGCCAGGATCAGAGCATAACCAAGCCCCACAGAGGGCAGCAGCTCCTCGGTTTCCAGCATCCCCACCGACCAGGAAAGCAGCGTCCCCCCGGCCAGATGGGACAGCATCCGCTCCAGCGCCTCGGCGCTCGTGTCCGTCTTCAGCAGGCCTTCCTCCTGCGCAGAGGTCAGCAGCATATGCCACGCCGCGCGCGTCTGCGCCTGCCGCTCGGGGCTTGCGAGCCCGGTATCATCATCCTTGCCGCCCGCCGTCAGCAGCGCGCGCCAGAGCGGCCGGTAAAAGTCCGGGTCCCGAACAAAATATCCATAGCCGAGTTCATAAGCTTCAAAGATGCGCTCGATTGCATCGGCCACGTCCAGCTTGTGATACTTCTGAACAAAATCCCGTTCGTCCTCCAGCACCGCCATGACAACCGCGCGCTTGGAACCGAAGAGGTTGTACGAGGTCGCCACGCTCACCTCGGCGCGCCTCGCCAGTTCGCGCATCGACAGGTTCATGTCGCCCGTCTCGCGGATCATATCGCGCGCAGCCGCCATGATTTTCTGGCGGCGTTCGGCTTTGGCCTGTTCGCGGCGGCCCAGATCGGCAGCAGGTTCGGCAACGGGTTCAGCCATGGTATTGGCGCCAGCCTCCAGGGTGGGTGAAGTCATGAGATCCTGCTCTCCCTGCTTCCTGACGCCATTTCCCTCATGCGGCCAGTGGCTTTTCCGTCGCGGCGCGTTCCATGTCGGCCTTGTAGTCCAGCTTGAGCGCCTGCATCATCTCGATACGCTCCGGGCCGGGCTTGGGCGGATAGGCCGCCGCGTTCAGCCGCTTGCCGCGCGCCCAGTAATAAAGAACGCCCGCCAGATTCTTCGGCTTGCCCAGCCATTTCTCCGGATGCTCCAGCATATGAAACCCGCGCATCGCCTCGCGCAAAAGCCGCGTATCGGAGCGCAGCGCGATCTTCACACCATCCTCCACAAAGCTCTCCATCATCCTTGAGCGGAAGCTCTGCTTTGCGCCGGGCGTCAGCGTTTGCTGCGCGCGCTTCATGGCGCTGCGATCCTGCCGGCGCTGCACGATATAGAAAGGGCGAAGCTCCTCGGTTACGCGCTCATGATATTTCAGCGCGCGCTGCATCGGGTCTGGCGTTGCTTCCAGCGTCTGGCGCAGAGCCTGCGCCGAAACAGCGGCAAAGGAGCAGCCCCGGCCATACAGCGGATTGGTCCGCACCAGCGTGTCGCCGAGCGCAAAATAGCCTCTCGCTGCCGGTTTGCCGTCCACCACCATGTCGCGCCACCGGCTGATCAGATCGCCCATGCCGAACACCTTGCTCGTCGGCTCAGACTGCTGCGCATTCGTCCACGGACGAAGCCCTGGCAGCATCAGCGTGATCTGATGGAAAATTTCGGGGTCGAGGATCGACTTGCGCATCTCCATCTCAATCTCGGGGATAGCCACCGTGATCGAGAAATTCCCATTATCTCCGGGAAAAACGCCGAATTTCAGAAAGCCCAGATCGCCGGTCGGCGGCGGATTGGCCTTCCGGTCCGGCTCGGTCTTGCCCGGCAGGAAGCGGTAATGCCGCGTGAAATAGAGAATACCTGCGCTCTCGCTTTCTTCCCGAATGCCGGCGCCTTCCTCCATCAACTGCTCAATGGTGAAGCCGCCTTTGCCGCCCGCATCGACGATCACATCTGCCGTCAGCGTAACGGCCACACCATTCTCTTCGCCCTCGATGCCGGTCACATCGAATACGCCATCCTCGCCCTTCCGGGTAATCAGCTTGCGGACAAGGAAACCAGACCGCAGCGTTACATTCGGAAGCGTTTCCACATAACGCCGCATCGCCATTTCCAGCGTCGTGCGGCGGCTGGTGATGATCGTCAGCTCTGCATCGCTCGGGTCGGCCTGGTAACGTGCCTGCTGCTTTTCCGTCAGCATGTTCTCGAACGGCAACTCTCGCACGCCCATCGCCATCAGCTGGTCGAGCAGGGCAGGGTGCTCGGCCTTCATGATCGTCCGCAGGCGCGCAAGAAAAGCGTGGCTCTGGCGCAGATGGCCCACGCCCACGCGCTTCCAGGTCTTGAACAGCTCATCCGGATCACTGGTTTCCACCGGCCCGTCGCGTTCCAGAACGATCACATCGCGCCCCGATGGCGCCAGCATCAGCGCCGTACACAGACCGCCGATCCCGGCGCCGATAACAATCACTTTCTCACGCATGCGTCCCCCCACCTGTCAGGAGTCGATATTGCGAAGGAATTCCAGAATGGTCTCGTTGACCGCTTCTGGGGCTTCTTGCTGGGTCCAGTGGCCAATGCCGGGGATCATCTTGTTGATCCGCAGATCCTTGACGAAATGCGGCATCGCCTCAATGGCCGCTGCCGCCATCATCACCACGCCGTCTGCTGTTCCGGCGATAAACATCGCAGGCTGATGGATTTCCATCGGCGCGCCTTCGGTCCGCTGCCAGTGCAGATCATGGTTCCGGTAATAGTTGATCGGCCCGCGCATGCCCGACGCCTTGAACTCTGACACATAGAAATCAAGGTCAGCGTCCGTCAGCCATTTTGGCAGTGTTTCCGGATAGGGCAGGCTGGTCAGCAGATCGTCATGTTCCGTCTTCGGAGGCAGTTTGGTCAGGTCGGTTTCCCCCGCAGCCATGATCAGAAACTTGCGCAGCCCCGTATACATGTCCTTCTCGAACTCGGCCTCGGCCACGCCCGGCTCCTGGAAATAGAGCTGGTAGAAGAACTGCCCCTTGTAAATCTCCCGCAGCATCGGCATCGGCTGAACCGGCGAGCGCGGCAGGAAGGGTACAGATAGTCCGCCTACGGCGCGCACCTTGTCCGGATGGAACAGCGCGGTGGACCATGCCGTCGGCGCGCCCCAGTCATGCCCGATCACAACCGCCGTCTCATAGCCCAGCGCCGGGATCAGGCCGATAATGTCCTTGATCACTTCGGTCTGAACATAGTCGGTAATGTTCGGCGGCTTGTCGCTCTTGCCATAGCCGCGCATGTCTGGCGCGACCACATGATATCCCGCCGCCGCAATCGGCGCGAACTGATGCCGCCAGGAATACCAGCTCTCGGGAAACCCGTGCAGCAGAAGCACCAGCGGGCCTTCGCCCGCCTCGGCAATGTTCAGCTCGATGCCGTTGGTTGCAACCCGGCGCTGGGTAACACCCGGCCAGCTCATGCGGCCACCAGCGGGCGTGTGTCGGCCCCGTCGCCCGGCAGGATGGCGCCGCGCGTATCCTCGCCAGCATAGCCGGCCTCGGTAGACCAGGCGATGCCGCCGCCAACGACCACCGTATCCACCCCGCGCGAGTCGCGCACATAGCGCTTCCCGTCGCCCGGCACGTCCTGAACATAGGTTTCCTCGCCCCGGTCAATCGTCGCCGGGTCGAACACGACGAGATCCGCCACATAACCTTTCTGGATCAGTCCGCGATCGGGAATGCCCCAGATGCCAGCCGTGTCAGAGGTCACCTTCTTCACCGCATCCTCAATGCTCATGGCCTTCAGATTACGGACGAAGTGCGAGAACAGATAGCCCGTGTCGCCATAGGTGGAGAAGGAGAGAATGTGCGCGCCGCCATCGCTGGCGCCAATGTGTACGCGCGGATGCTTCAGCATCGCGCTGACGCGCTCGTCATTGTTGTGGCCCATGTTTGCGGCCATGAAATGCGCGTCCAGCTTCTCTTCCACCGAAAGGTCGATCATCGCTTCCAGTGGCGTGCAGCCACGCATCTGGCCAATCTCGGCCAGCGTCTTGCCGACATATTTCTGGTTCGCTTCCGTCTGTGCAAAGCGAAGCGTCAGGAATGACCAGAGGCCCATATTCGGTGTCGCCTCGGCGATCAGCTTCTTGCGGCTTTCCGGATTGGTGAAGCCCTCGATGATCTGATCCGGCGTGCCAAAGCGCATCAGCTTGTACCAGTTTGGCAGCCGCACGAAGATCAGGCTCGGCACGGCAAAGCTGAAGCTGATATCGATCGGGCGCGTCTGCACCTGCGGCCAAACGCGGGCCCCGCGCGCAAACTGTTCGTCCACGCGCGCCATCACGCGCTCCACCGCGTCCACATTGTCCGCATTAATGAACAGCGGCGAGAAGGTTGTCGGAATGGAATATCTCAGCGAAAGTTCAGCCAGCTGATCAAGGCGCGCAATCGTCAGGTCTGGGTCATAGAATTCCGGTACGATCTGCAGGATACGGCCATATTCGCCCAGAACGCTTGCCAGCGCGTCCACTTCGCTCGCGTCCGCATACCGGCTCGGCACGGGAAGCAGCGTCTCGTCCATGTCCACATAGCTGGTGGAGAGGCCAACCGCGCCGGCATCAAGGCACTCGCGCAGCACGCTCTGCATGCCGGCCATTTCCTCTGCCGTCGCGGTCCGCACCATCGCCGCGTCGCCCATCACCCAGAGGCGGATCACGCTATGCCCCACCAGCGGCGCCACATTGATGGCCAGCCCCTTGCGGATGCGTGTGATATATTCGGAAAATGTCTCCCAGTCCCAGACGACGCCTTCCTTGAAGGCCTTGTACGGCATTTCTTCAATCTGGTTGAACATGCCGACAAGCTTCATGCGGTGTTCCGCTTTCAGCGGCGCCAGGGACAGGGAGCAGTTGCCAGGAACAATTGTCGTGACGCCATGCGACAGGGCGGGCTTGGCATAGCCATCCCACAGCAGCTGAGCGTCAAAATGTGTATGCGGATCAATAAAACCGGGCGCGACCACCTTGCCGGCGGCGTCCACTTCCTCGCGGCCTGTCTCGGCCACGCGGCCGATTTTGGCGATGCGATTGCCGCTCACGGCAATGTCCGCCTTGTAGGAGGGCATGCCCGAGCCATCGACCACCGTGCCGTTCCGGATCACCAGATCATACATTTCAAATTCCTCCCTGATTCATGTCGCCGATGCACCGGCATATCTTTGCGATGAGGCGATGAGTGCGTCGCGGACATGCTCCCAGCTCGCCCCGATAAGGTCTTCCGGCACCGTTGTTCCGCAGGCGTCAAACAGTGCCCGCACGGCATATTCGTCCAGCGTGACGAGCGTGGTGCCGCCATTGTCGTATTTCAGTGTCACGAGAAGTTCCGCGTCGCCGTCATGGGCGGCCGCGATCTGAACTTCACTGATGACCGCAATGCTCATGCCTTGGCCTGCGGCGGCTCGATGAAGATCACATCGCTCGGCAGGATAGGATTGTCCCCGCGAACCCCGCCTGCCGCGCCCACGGCGCGCATGAACACATGCAGGTTCCAGCTCTGCAGACTGGAGACGGCAGCCGCCTCCTCCATCGCGGGCAGTTCCCGCTTTGCGATGCTGCTCCAGGTGTCGCCCGGCTTGGGCAGCACCGATTTGCGCACCCGTGAGAGTTCCGCTGCGGCCATGAGTCTTCCTCCCGATTTTCAATATAATTGGAACATGTTCCAATTTTTCTGACAAGCGGCTCCCCTAGGGAAACTACTGAGTGATTTTCATGTTTTCTCGCCGCCCAACGCTTCCCCATTGAATTCACGCAAAAAAAAGGGGGCGCCCCGAAGGACGCCCCAAAAGGTAGGGAGGAAACTACCGCTTTCGCGGTGGTCAGTTGCCATCGCGCACTGCGATGGCAGTATCCGGGTAATCGACCCAGATTCCGTCAGCGCCGGCCGCGATCAGCGCGCTCAGCTCAGCCTGCGCGGTGTCATAGCCCTTCAGCGGCTGATCATCGCGCACCGTATAGACATGCACCAGCAGCCCGCGGGCATGGGCGCGGTCCACAAAGTCCGTGGTCGTCCCATCCTCATTCAGGATGAAGGATTTCTCGGCGCCCACGCCGGTCGTCGTCATGGTTTCGATATCGTATTCCAGGCCCAGCAGCTTGTTATAGGGCGGGCCCACCATGTTCTGGATGGTCGGCAGGTCGCTCTTGGCCGCAAAGGCGGCCAGGAATTCCGGCTCGAAGCACTGGATGAAGACGGGAACGCCCGCTTCGGCCAGGCCCTTGGCTTTCATGCCCTCAATGATCGGGTCTACCATGTCGAGGCCAACCGAAGAATAATATCCCGGCCATTTGGCTTCGATATGCAGGCCAACCTTGCGGCCTTCACTGGCGGCTTTCAGCGCAACATCCATCACCTCGTCAAAGGTCACGATGTCGAGCTGATCGTTGAACTCCATCGTCCGTGCCGGGAATTGCTGACGCGCCTTCAGCGTCTTGATCTCGGCAAGGGTGAAGTCGTCCACCCACCAGTCTTCCATCTCGCCCATCGGCGTCACGCGCTTCTTCTTGCGGTCGGCAAATTCGGGATGGTCGGCCACATTTGTCGTGTCCGAAAGGTAAGGATCGTGGCGGGTGATCAGCACGCCATCTTTCGTCATTACGAGGTCGGGCTCGATGAAGTCCGCGCCCTGGGCGATCGCGGTTTCATAGGCCAGGATCGTGTGTTCCGGATAAAGCCCGCTGGCGCCGCGATGGGCGATGATGATCGGTTTTTCGCCAGAGAGGGTGCGATAGCTGGCCGCCTGTTCGGCGGCAGCCATGGGGGCGGCCTCCGTGCTCCCCACCTGCGCAGGTGCGCAGGCGGAAAGCAGCAGGGCGGCAACGGCCACAGTATACTTCATGATACGTATCTCCTTGCCGTTCCGGATCAGAACTTGATGTAGGCGCCGGCCTTCAGCATCTGCGGCTTGCCGCGGATGATGGTGTGCAGGCCGAAGGCGCCGCCGGTATTGCCCACATCGATGAGGTATTCCTCGTCCAGAAGGTTATCCCCCTGAACATAGACGCCCCAACGCTCGCTGGCGCTGTCAAAGCCTGCGCGCAGGTTGACCAGGCCGTAGGCACCGGTTTCTTCAACTACAGCCGTGCCGTCCGGATAGGTTTCGCGAACGCGGGTGAACCCGCCATCGCCGTTGGCAATATAGTCGAAGCCGTTATCGTCCTCGAAGAATTGCTGGCCTTTCCAGATATAGCTCGGCGTGAGCGAGAATGTGCCGTGTTCGGCAAACGGAATGGTGATGTCCGCTGCGATCGAGAAGCTGTTCTCCGGGCTCATGCGGAAGCGGTTCCCGGCAAACTGCAGCGGGTTGCCGTTGCTGTCCTCGTCGTCATACTCGGAGAAGTTATAGGCGTATGTGCCCAGGAGGCGGATATTGTCCGTAACCAGAGCCTGACCATCAAACTCGAAGCCATACTGCGTCGCGTTGCCGGAGTTTTCCGTCACGAACACGCCGTTGATCGGGTCAAAGCGGCTGGTCTGGAAGTTCTCATACTGGCCGTAATACACAGAGGTCGTCATCTGCAGGCGGTCGTCGAAGAAGCGGCCGAACATACCGGCTTCCACATTGTCCAGCGTCTCTGCATCGACTACGGAAGACGTGCGGCCCGAAATCGAGATAGCTTCCGGACGGCGGCCCCGGCCATAGGACACCCAGGTGTTCACATTGTCAGACACGCGATAGGCCGCGTTGAGACGCCAGGTGAACGCGCCATCCGGCTCTGCCGAGACGCTGTAGGGATTGTTGATCAGGTTGGCGTTGATCAGGAAGCCTGGCGTAAAGGTCACGGCATTGCGCGTTCCGCCGAGTGCCGCGTTGCCACGCAGCAACTCGCCCACGCTGGAAGCGGCCAGTTCATTGACCGTGTAACGCAGGCCAGCCGTCAGCGCGAGCCGGTCGGTGACATCATAGGTCACGTCGCCGAACAGGTCATAGCTGGTGCGTGCATCGGTCGTTCTGGACTGTTCGGCATGGGCCGAGTTCAGAGGGATCAGCGCGCCCTGGGTCAGCAGTCCGACGACGGAATACTGGAACGGCGTTTCAAAGCTTCCGATATTCTCTGCGCCGGGAACGCCCTGCGACATCAGCAGGCCGCGGATCTGCGCCACGGTGAGGCCAGCTCCGGCAGCGATCTGCGGCAGGAACAGCGATTGTGCATAAGCCTCATCGGTCGAGAAGGTCAGGCTGTCGCGGGTTTCATAGTCGAAATAGTTGGCGCCGAAGAAGCCGCTCAGCTTGCCGCCATTGTCATAGTTGAGGCGAAGTTCCTGGCTGAAGGCTTCGCCTTCGCGGGCTTGGTAGAATTGCAGCAGGTTGAAGGCCGCGCCGTCCGAGTCCCAGGCCTCGTTGGAGGTCAGGTCCCGGTAGTCGGTCAGCGAGGTCAGCGTCCAGGCGTCGTTCAGGGCGTATTCCAGGTTGGCCGTCACAGCGAAAATCTCGCGGTCATTGCCCAGCTTGTCGCGCACTTGGTCTTCGTTGATGTTCATGGCCGTCGGGCCATAGGGATCGATCACGCCATTCACCGGGAAGAAGCCAGAGGTGAACTGCGTGCCGGTGGATTCGTCGTCCTGATAGTTCACGAACACATCGGCGGTCAGGGCAGGGATCGGCTCCCAATGGATCGCGCCGCGCACGGCGGTCGTGTCCTGCCCCATAAGGTCAGGGGAGTTGGCCGTGTTCGGAACATAGCCATCCATCCGCTTCACCTGGCCGGCAAGGCGCACAGCCAGTGTGTCGCTGAGGGCGAAGTTGTAATGGCCTTCGCCGCGCATGAAGTTGTAGTCGCCGCCTTCCAGCGTGAACTTGCCTTCGTTGCCAGCGGTGGAGGCGCGGTTCTGGATGTAGTTGATGCCGCCGATCAGCGCGCCCTGGCCAAACAGGGTGGCCTGCGGGCCCTTCACCACTTCGACGCGCTCGATGTCATAGATGGCAATGCTGGTGGCATAGCCGGGCGTGCCGATGGAGACGCCGTTCTGGAAGATGGCCACGCGCGGTGCGCCGCCATCGGCCACAACGCCGCGCAGCGAATAGGTCGGCGCGTTAAGGCTCTGCGCCTGAACCTGAAGGCCGGGGATGAAGTTGGCGAGATCTTCAATGTCATCGCCACCCAGCTTGTCGATCAGGTCCTGGTTGGTAACGGAGATGTTGATCGGAACATCGATCAGAGACTGCTCGGTCTTCTGGGTCGTGACGGTCACGACCTCCAGGCGGCGCGAGTCTTCTGCCTCGGGCGCGTCAGCATAGGCAATAAGCTGGCCGGAAACGCTGAGTGCGGCAACGGCAGTGGCGGAAAGGATGCGGAATTTCATGTCAGACCCCGGTTGCACGGCGCGGGAGGAGCGCCGGTTGCCGGGTCGTTAACGAGCGCCTCGGAGGCGTTCAAATCAAGGTTTTGCGAAAGTAATGCGTTGAAAATATTAAATAGTTACGGATTTTTGGCTGTGGCGCACAAGCCACGCATACCGCCGGTCTGCGCCAGAAAGTAGGGTGTACGCCATGCGGGCAGAAGGGCTGTGACCCTTCACTTATTAGACAATTATCCAATAACAACCGGCTGCTTCTGCTACAGAAGCGGCCAGCCGGTGTTGGCGGGCGGCGCCAGGGCCGTTGCCGCCTGCTGAAACCTGAAGTGTCCGCTTTGGCACGGCGCGGCACACCCGGCGCCGGGGAGAAACATGAAGAGAGTGCCGCAATACTTCCAGAACATGTCCTGGTGGCTGGAGATGCGCCTCGCCAATGCGCGCCATCTTTCCCATCACGGTTTTTAAACGGTGATCAGAACCGTGTCAGAGATGGCGCGGATTTGTCCAGATTTGTCCGGGGATGTCCGAAAATGTCCGGATTTGTCCGGAAACGTGCTCGCCGTGTCCCGCAATGTCCGCCCCCGGAAGGGGGCTCGGCCAAGCTTATCCCTCAAATTCCTGCGGAGGTCGCCCCGCCGCTATCCCCCAAGCCACCGCCGCGCCTTCCCGATAGACACGCTGGCGCCAATCCACCCTATCCCTCAAAAAAACGCCGGCCTCAGACAATCAAATCCACCCCCTCCGAAAGCCAGCTTACAATATATTCCTGCCGCCAGAGAAAAATCGCTCGCCACGAAGCTGATCTGGTCGGCCGCAACACGAAGCCCAGAACGGAGGATCAAAGGAAAGGAGGGGAGGCGCCGCCACAGGAAAGCAAAAGAGTTGCACACGCGCCTGAGAGGCAGCGCGGTCAACCGGCCATGCCAAATGCAAACCTGCGCTAAATAATCAGTATACAGATATATTCCAAACGCGGGCGCGGCGCTGTTCCACGCTCTCCAGCTCCATCGTGGTGGCAATCTCGTACTCCGCCATCAGTCCGGCCTCGCTCTCTGGCGCATAGGCCCGCCCCGGATCTCCGGCATAGGTGGCCACCCCTTGCGCTGCCGCCTGTTTCAGCCATTGCAGAAACCGCGCGGCCATCGTCATCTCGTAGAAGATATCCCCCGCCAGGATCACATCCACATCCGGGGGTGACCTGTCCAGCAGGTTCCCCGCTAGCCAGCACAGCGACACGCCATTGGCCTCGGCATTCAGTTGCGCCGCCGCCTCGCAGATCGGGTCGATGTCATTCACCCACACTTCGCGTGCGCTCGCCGCTGCTGCTGCAATGCCCACCATCCCGCTGCCGCAGGCAATATCCAGCACGCGCTTGCCCCGCACGATCTCCGGCCGCTCCAGGATCAGCCGCGCCACCGCCTGTCCCCCCGCCCAGGGAAAGGCCCAGAAGGGCGGCTCAATGCCCTGCCGGTCAAGGTCAGCCTCGGTGGCAGACCAGATCGGCGTGATTTCGTCAGCCTGCCAGATACGCAGTGTTTCCAAAGGCTTGCGATGTGGCAGCGGCAATCCGTCCACCGGCGCCAGCCGTGTATTGGCCGCAATGAACGCCCGGTTCCGCGCGAGAGTGTCTGTCGCCGCCAATGCCGCTGCCCTGTGAGAAATGCCTAGCTGGGCGGCTGTACCATCTTTGGCTTCGGCATCAAGGCAAGCGCGCCCAGCACAAACACAAACCAGACGAAGATAATGAAGAAGCAGTCCCGGAATGCATACACCAGCGCCTCTGCGGCAACCTTCTGATTCAAAACGCCAAACGCAGACTGAAACGCCTGCACCTGCGCCATCCCCCGCATCTCCAGCGTCTGCGCCTGAAGCGCATGCTGGTACATCATCTCGGCATTCGTTTCATTCAGCGCAGCCGATAGATGGTCGCCGTGGAAGATCGTGCGCCGCTGCAGGATGATGGCGAGGAGGTTCACCCCGAATGCGCCGCCCACCTGCATAAGGAACGACACGCCGCCCGCTGCCGAGGCCAGCAGATGCGGCGGCACAGCCCGCGCTGCCGTTGTGTTGGAAGGCGGCATGCAGAAACTGATGCCGATCCGGCTCAGCACGATCCATCCCACCAGCACCCAATAGGGCGTCATCGCCGAAACATGCGACAGCAGCCAGGCAGAGACCGCAAAGCTGATGATACCAAAGCCCAAGAGCCAGCGCGCATCCATCCTGTCAGTCAGCCGGCCCGCAATCGGAAAGCCGATCATCATGGCAATTCCCGCCGGGATCATCATCACGCCTGCCGCTGTTGGCGAATACCCCTGCACTAGCTGCACGAACATCGGAATGAGATAGGTTGATCCATAGATCGCGATGCCCGTGGCAGAGATGATCAGCCCGGCAGACCAGAACTGGCGATAGGAGAAAATCTTGGGGTTCAGTGCCGGGAATGGATGCCCGCGTTCCCACAGGAAAAACAGGATGCCCGCCACAATGCCGATGCCAAAGCGCAGCAGGGTCTTGTCCGAATCCCAGCCATCCCGGTTACCGCCGGCAAAAGCCGCCAATAATCCGACCACGGCAATTGCCAGCAGGCTGAGGCCCTGCCAGTCGAGCGGCGGGCGCGGCATGTTGGGATTGCGGTCTCCCTTCGGCATCAGGAAAGGCGCAATCGCCATGGCAACCAGGGCGAGGGGCAGGGTAGCTACAAAAACCAGCCGCCAGCTCGCCAGGTCCACGGCAATCCCGCCCAGCGCCGGGCCAAAGGCGGGCGCCAGCACCACGCCAATGGAGAACACGCCCATCGCCATGCCGCGCTTGTTGTCCGGAAAGGTCTGGAAGATCAGGAACATCGACATCGGCTGCAACAGGCCCGCTGATATGCCCTGCAATCCCCGAGACAGGATCAGCAGCTCCAGCGTGCTGCTGAACGCGCCCAGCAATGATCCGATCACGAACACGATCATGCCGAAGGTGTAAGTTGCGCGCGGCCCGAACGTCGCCATCGCCCAGGCATTTGCCAGCATGGCGATGGTGGACGAGGCGAGGAACGCCGTCGACATCCATTGCGCCTGATCCTGGCCAAGGCCAAAAGCACCGATGATGGCAGGCAGCGCGACATTGATTGTCGTTGCGGCCAGCATGGTCGCCATGGAGCCGGTCAGCATCGTGAACAGCAGGATCCAGCGATACATCCCGCCAAATCGTTCGAACTGCGCCCGCACCGATGGTCCGGCCATGGCGGGGATATCGATGGGCGCGGGGCTGCGTTCACGGCTGGGCCTGCCTGCGGGCAGAATGCCGGGCGCCATCGTCACGCCGTTTCTCCGCTTGCCCCTGTGCCGGCGTCTGTCTTGCGGATACGCACCCGCACCATCGTTCCAGGCCGCAGCTCCACCTGCGTCGGCTCCAGGTCTATCCGCACCCGTATGCGCTGCGTGATCTTGGTGAAAACGCCGTTGGCATTGGGATTGGGCATCATCGCAGCTTCGCCGACGGTGGCATCATGCACGCGGGTTACCCGTCCGGAAATGGGGTGGGACGGGTCACTGTCGGCGCGCACCTGCACGGGCGCAGAGGGGCGCACATGCCGGATGTCGGTCTCCTTGATGTTAGCCGATACCCAGACGGCATCGGGATCATGGAGCAGGGCCATCCGGTAGCCGCGCAGGGAATGTTCGCCATTGTCGAAGAACAATTCGTCTACCACTCCGTCGATTGGACTACGGATGGTGTGTTGTTCCACCACTACCTTCTGCGCCTCTACCCGCGCCTCCGCCTGATCCAGCCCCGCGCGCAGTACGGTCAGCTCATAGTCGATGAGGCGAACCTCCTGGCCCGCGATGCTGGCCGTGCGGTGGTCGGCGGCGGCGGTTTCCCGCTCGGCCTGCGCCCGCCGCAGGGCCTGGGCGCGCGTGTCGAGCACATTCTTGGCCTGGTCGAGATTGGATTGAGGCATAAGCCCCCGGTCGAACAGATCCTTGGTGCGGTCATAGTCGCGCTGGGCGATCTCGAGATTGGAGCGGGCGGCTTCAACACTGGCGACCGCTGACACGGTGCCGGCCCGGCGCGCGGCCACTTCGCTTCCCGCCTTGGAGGTGGCAAGGCCAGCGCGCGTTTCCTCACGCGCCATTTCGGCGCGCAGCCGGGTCGCTTCCGCCTCAAGCTGGGCCAGCGTGAACACGGCTTCGCGGTCATCAATGGTGTAAAGAATATCTCCCGCAGATACCCGGTCGCCCTCCTTCACCTGAACACTGGTGATGCGTCCGGAAATGTCGGTGGAGACGGCAATCATCTCGGCGGCGATACGGGCGTCGGACGTGGAGACATAAGCCCCCCGGTCCATCAGGAAACGGATGCCCAGAACCAGCAGGATCAGGGTCGCCGCCCCCGCGATCCACATGCGTCCGCGCCGCGACCGGACAAACGCTGCCGCGCGCTGCCGTGCGGTCGGTTCCGTCTCTGCGGCAAAGGATTGTGAATCGCCTTCCATGGCCCGTGACCGGCTAAAACAGCGCCGGATTTTTTCCTCCCTGTCGTGGCTGTTTCGCGGGACGTTGGCCGTCCTCATCTGCCACATATCGTATTTGAGCGGGACATAACCCTAAGGCAATCAAGCGTTATTATTCCGGCTTCCGGCAGATCGTTGTGTTTACCGGCAAGGGGCGTCATTGCTGTCAGTAAGGACAACAGAAACGGCGGGGATTCGCGGGCATGAAAACGCTGGGCATAATGACTGCGGCGCTGATGGCGGGGTTGCTGGTTTCCTGTTCCAGCCGGATGCCAAGCCTTCCCGAAATGCCAGCCCTTCCGGCCATGCCGTCCATTCCGGGCCTGGCTGCCGGCCCGGTGGCCGGCGACCCGGCCTGTGGCGGCAGCTGGCAGCTTGAGAATGGCGGCGGCCTTGCCGTCACCGCGATGGAGGAAGGGCTGCGCTGGCGCGCGCTGGATGGCCAGACCGGGCGGTTCGTGTTCGAGAATGAAGCCTGGAAAGCCTATATCGGCTGGAGTGACAGGCTTGAAGACCGGCAGATCGAGTTCGCCTGCGAAGGGGGGCTCACCCAGTTTGAGGGCGCCTGGGCCGTCCCGGTTGAGGTGACGGTTCAGGATACGGTCTTCACCGGCGCCAAAGGCACACAACTCGCCGGGCGGTTGATCCTGCCGGCGGGCGCCGAGACGGTGCCTGTGGTGGTGCAGGTGCATGGATCGGGGCGGTATTCTGCGCTCGCCTATGATGGGTTCCAACATCTCCTGCCTCTGCAGGGTGTGGGCGTCTTCATCTATGACAAGCGTGGCACAGGGGCGTCCAAAGGAGACTATACGCAGGATTTCAGCCTGCTGGCGGCCGATGCCGTTGCTGCCTCTGCCGAGGCGCGCCGTCTGGCGGGCCAGCGTCTTGGAAGATTTGGCCTGCATGGGGCCAGCCAGGGCGGCTGGGTGGCGCCGATGGCGGCGGTGTCGGTGAAGCCGGATTTCGTCATCGTTTCCTACGGCCTGCTGGAAAGCCCGCTGGCAGAAAATCGCGCGCAGACTGTTCAGGATGTGGCCGAAGCCGGCTTTGGGCCGGAGGTGCAGATGGCTGCAGGCATGCTGGCGGATGCGGCCGGAACGGTTATGGCGTCAGACTTCAAGTCAGGCTTTGCGGAACTCGAAAACCTGAAGAAAATCTATAAGGACGCGCCTTGGTATCGCCATGTCAAAGGCGAGTTCACAGGCGAGATCCTGCAGCATTCCGAGGTCATGCTGCGGGTGGCCGGTCCGCTGCGGTCGGTCGGCACCAGCTGGCGGCATGAGGGCGAACCTGTCCTGCGCCAGGTCAAAGCGCCAGTCCTCTGGGTTCTTGCGGGCGCTGACCGGGATGCGCCGCCCGCCTACACCCGTTCGAGGTTGAAAAGCCTCCAATATGAAGGCCGTCCAGTCACTATTGCGGAATATCCCGGTTATGATCACGGCATGCGCGGCTTCGATATCCTGCCGGACGGCTCGCGGGAATTCACCCATATAGCGCCCGGCTATTTCGAGATGGTCGCAGATTTCGCCGCTGGTGTTCAGGTGGTGCCGGGGGGCTATCCTGAAGCGGTGATTTTGCCGAGCCGCTGATGGGAGTTCTTCTATTTCGCCTGGATGGATTCCAGATAGACGATCAGCTGTTCCACCTGATCGGCCTCGAGCTGAAATTCCGGCATATCCTCATGGCCAACGGCGATGCCTTCGGCGAGGGCCTCTTCCAGAAGGCGGACAGGGTATTTTTCCGAAAGCGTGCGGAAGGGTGGGGCATCGGCATGGGGGCTTTGCCCTTCAAGGCCAATGGCATGGCACCCCGCGCAAAGGGTTTCAGCAATCTGGCGGCCGGGCATCGTGGCGCTGGCCTCTGACGCGGCAGGCGCTTCCCCCGCCTCTCTGGAACAGCCCGCCAGAAGGCCGAAGCCTGCCAGGAGAAGGAAACTGCCTGCCGCTGCCGGTTTCAGAATATAGCCTGCCATGTGCCCGACTCCCTTGGTGGTTTTTGCGCAGGGTCGTGTGGGGCTCGACTGCTGTCAACTCAGGGATATGCGCGGGGTGGGCGCCGGTTTCAGCCGCAGGCGGATCGATTCCCTGCTGCCAGCCATCCCTGCCGCCCTGCTGGCGCCCGGCCAGCCCCCGATGCTTGCGCCTCCTGGGCTTTTCGTTCATCAAGTAACGCGAAGTGAGGGGTGGTATGTAAATGGCCGGCACACCGGAGAACATTGAATTGGTGGATGCCGTTGCGGAACGCTCAGGGCGCGAAATGCTGCTGGAGGCCGCCGGGGAGTTGATGTCGGAAATCGGCTCCATCGACGTTTCCCTCCACCAGATTGCCAAGCGCGCGGGCGTGACGGCGCCGTTGGTGAAATACCATTTCGGCTCCAAGGATGGCCTGCTGCTGGCCCTGGCGCAGCGCGATACGGCACAGTCCATCAAGCAGCTGACCGAGCTGATGGCGATGAACCTGGACCCGGCCACCAAGCTGCGGGTGCATATTCAGGGGATCATCCGCACCTATTCGCGCTTTCCCTATCTCAACCGCCTGCTGGAGCATTTTCTGGATGATCCGGAGGCCGAAGGCACGCGGCAGATATGGTCCAGCTTCCTCCTGCCGCTGATCGAGGCGCAGAAGCAGATTATCACCGCCGGCATCGCCGCAGGGCAGTTCCGCGAGGTCGATTACAAGTACGTCTATTTCCTCATCAATGGTGCCTGCCAGTATATCTTCTCCACCCGTATCACGCTGCGCGAGATGATCGGGGAAAAGAAAGTGGGGCAGGAACTGGCCCGTGAATATGCCGCCTTTGCGGCGGAGACCGTGCTGCGCGGCATCGCGAAGTAGCGGGCAGCCTCCCTTCAATCGCCATGAGTTCTGCTGCGCGCTGATCCAGTCGCTGTGAGGTTTCGTACAATATGGCGAAGCTCTGTGAGCCCGGCTGACCGTGCCGTTGCCGCTCCGCAAAGGCGTGGCAACGAATAGCGGCGGTATCAGTTGATGTCTCTGAAGGCGGGCTATTTACGACGGAAAGGGAGATGGAATGAAAATCGGGTATGCGCTGTTGCCGGTTTCTGCGCTGCTGCTTGGCGCGTGCATGTCGCAGCCGGATTATCGGCAGACGAGCGCGGAGCTGCCAACAGTGGCTTCCGTGGATCTCGACCGCTATGTGGGAAAATGGCACGAGATTGCGCGCTATCCGAACTGGTTTGAGCGCGGATGTGTGACGGCAACAGCGGAATATGCTCAGCTGCCCGATGGCAAGATTTCGGTGAAGAATTCCTGCACCAAGGAAGATGGCGAGAGTGACGTTGCCGAGGGCAAGGCGCGCGTGGTGGAAGGATCGAACGGGGCGAAGCTGAAGGTGAAGTTTGCCCCGTCCTGGGTGCCGTTTGCAGAGGGCGACTATTGGGTGCTTTATCTGGAGCCGGACTATTCGGCAGTGTTGGTCGGCGCGCCGAGCGGGAAGTATCTGTGGATCCTGGCGCGTGAGCCTGATCCCCCGCAGGCGACACTCGACCGTATTCTGAAGAAAGCCGAAGATCTTGGCTTTGAGATCGAGCCTCTGGTGTATGCGGGCAACCCGGCTTGAACCGTGCGGCCTGCTCAGCCTTTGAGGCTGGGCAGGTCAAGGCCATTCTGGCGCGCGCAGTCTATGGCGATATCATAGCCGGCATCAGCATGGCGCATGACGCCGGTGGCCGGGTCATTCCACAGTACACGTTCGATGCGTCGGGCGGCGGCTTCCGTGCCGTCGCAGCAGATAACCATGCCGGCGTGCTGGGAATAGCCCATGCCGACGCCGCCCCCATGGTGGAGGGATACCCAGGTGGCGCCTGAGGCGCAGTTGAGCAGGGCGTTCAGGAGCGGCCAGTCTGAGACCGCATCGGAGCCATCCTGCATGGCTTCGGTTTCGCGGTTGGGCGAGGCGACAGAGCCGGAGTCCAGGTGATCGCGTCCGATGACGACGGGGGCCTTGAGTTCCCCGCTCGCCACCATCTCGTTGAAAGCGAGGCCGAGGCGGTGGCGATCCCCCAGGCCCACCCAGCAGATGCGCGCGGGAAGGCCTTGGAATTTGATCCGTTCGCGGGCCATGTCCAGCCAGTTATGAAGGTGGGGATTTCCGGGGATCAGTTCCTTCACCTTCTGATCTGTCTTGTAGATGTCTTCAGGGTCCCCTGAAAGCGCGGCCCAGCGAAAAGGCCCGATGCCGCGGCAGAAAAGCGGGCGGATATAGGCAGGCACAAAGCCAGGGAAGTTAAAGGCATCGGCCACGCCTTCATCCAAAGCCACCTGGCGGATGTTGTTGCCGTAATCGACCGTGGGGACGCCGCGTTTCTGGAACTCCAGCATGGCGCGAACATGTTTGGCCATCGAGGCGCGGGCGGCCTTTTCCACAGTCTTGGGATCGCCGATGCGGCGGGACGTCCATTCCTCCACGCTCCAGCCCTCGGGCAGGTATCCATTGATGGGATCATGGGCAGAGGTCTGGTCGGTCAACAGGTCCGGCAGGCGGCCAAGTTCCAGAATTTTCGGGAGAATCTCGCAAGCATTGCCCAGGAGGCCGATGGATTTCGGCGTTCCGGAAGCGCAGCTCTCGTCAATCATCGCGAGGGCTTTTTCGAGGTCATCCGTCCACGCATCGAGATAGCCGGTGCGCAGGCGCATTTCGATGCTGGAAAGCTGGCATTCTATGGCGAGGCAGGCGGCGCCCGCAAAAACAGATGCCAATGGCTGAGCCCCGCCCATGCCGCCGAGCCCGGCGGTGAGCAGCCATTTGCCTTTCAGGTTTCCGCCATAATGCTGCCTGCCCATCTCGGCGAAGGTTTCATACGTTCCCTGAACGATGCCTTGCGCGCCGATATAGACCCAGCTACCGGCCGTCATCTGGCCGTACATCATCAGGCCCTTGCGGTCGAGTTCGTTGAAATGGTCCCAGTGGGCCCATTTGGGAACGAGGTTCGAGTTTGCGAGCAGCACGCGGGGCGCGTCGCTATGCGTGCGGAAAACGCCGACGGGCTTGCCGGACTGAATGAGGAGGGTCTCGTCGTCCTTGAGGCGTTTCAGAGTGGAAACGATTGCTTCATAGGCTTCCCAGTCGCGCGCGGCGCGGCCGATGCCGCCATAGACGACAAGATCTTCGGGGCGTTCTGCCACATCGGGATCAAGATTGTTCATCAGCATCCGGAGGGGCGCTTCCGTTAGCCAACTTTGCGCGGTCAGTTCTGTGCCCCGAGGCGCGCGGATTTCGCGGATATTGGCGGGATAGGGCATGGGGGCCTCCTCAGGGCGTTTCGGCGAAGGCGAGACAGGCGGCGAGCACCTGGCGCAGGGTTTCGGTTATCGGAGCGGCATAATGGGCGTCGAAAGGAACGGGCCAGTCAGCGTCTGCGACCTGGCCGATGGGTTCGCGCAGATAGCCGCGGCAGGAGAGTTCCATCTGGATGGCATGGGCGCCGCTGGCGGGCGCCCCGTGATGACGCACGGTCCATCCGCCCCGGAAACGACCGTCCAGAACGGTGGGCTGGCCCGACGCAGCGCAGAGGCCCGTGACCTTTTCGGCGAGCGCCGGCGCGCAGGTGGTCTGATAATTGGTGCCGACATTGAACACCGGCAAAAGGCCCTCGAACAGGTCCGGGATCTGTGAGCGGATGGAATGGGCGTCGTAGAGGACGACCTTGCCGTGAGCGGCGCGTAGGCGGGCGATCTGGTCTTCTATCGCGTGGTGATAGGGGGTGTGGAAGGCGGCGCGGCGCCGGGAGACGTCTGCGTCATTCGGTTCCTTGCCCGGCTTGTAGAGCGGGGCGCCGTCAAAGGTCGTCAGGGGACAGAGGGTGGTGGTGTTCTGGCCGGGATAGAGCGAAGCGCCCGAAGGATCGCGGTTCACATCGATGACGGAGCGGGAGATGGCTGTGTGAATGATAGTGGCGCCCATCTCGGCTGCGAAGGCATAGAGCTGGTCTACCCACCAGTCAGTATCGCGCCGGGCGCGCTCAGGCGAGACGAAATGGCCGGCAAGATCTTCCGGCAGGGATGTGCCTGTATGCGGGAAAGTGACGATGAGGGGACGGGTGCCCTCTCGGATGGTGAGCCAGCCGGTCATGCGTCTGCCTCCAGCGAGGGGAGCTGCATCTGCACGCTGCGGAGGGCCGCGCCGTTGCGGATAAGGCCGGTGGCAGCCTCGATATCCGGGTGCATGAGGCGGTCATGATCCAGCGGCGCCACTCTGGACCGGACGAGGGCGCGCAGGGATTCAAGCGCGATGCTGGATTTCAGCGGCGCATGGAAATCGCACGCCTGAGCAGCGGCGATAAGCTCGATGCCGAGTACATAGTCCACATTCTTCGCCATCTTCAGCAAACGGCGGGCACCATGCGCTGCCATGGACACATGGTCTTCCTGATTGGCGGAAGTGGGGATGGAATCGACGCTGGCGGGGAAGGCCATCTGCTTGTTTTCGGAGACGAGGGCGGCAGCGGTGACCTGCGGGATCATGAAACCGGAGTTAAGGCCCGGCTGCGGCGTGAGGAAGGCGGGCACACCGGAGAGGGCAGGATCGACCAGCATGGCGATGCGGCGCTCGGCAATGGAGCCGATCTCGCAGAGGGCCATGGCGATCGTATCGGCGGTGAAGGCGACGGGCTCGGCATGGAAATTCCCGCCGGAGAGGGCTTCGTCCGTCTCCGGAAAGATCAGGGGATTGTCGGAGACGCCGTTGGCCTCGGTCAGCAGCGTCTCGGCGGCCTGCCGCAGCAGGGTGAGCGCGGCGCCCGCGACCTGGGGCTGGCAGCGGATGCAGTAAGGATCCTGGACGCGGGTATCGTTTTCCAGATGCGAGGCTCGGATGGCAGACCCCGCCATGAGCGCCCGCAATGTGGCGGCGCAATCGATCTGGCCCTGATGGCCGCGCAACTGGTGGATGCGGGCATCGAAGGGCGCGTCTGAGCCTTTGGCCGCCTCGGTGGAGAGCGCGCCGGTGATGAGGGAGGATTGCAGGATGCGCTCCGCCTCAAAAAGGCCGGCGAGCGCGCAGGCGGTGGAGAACTGCGTTCCATTGAGCAGGGCAAGGCCCTCCTTGGCGGCGAGGGCAGGCAGCGGCGAGAGGCCAGCTCCGGCAAAGCCTGCTTCGGTGTTCATCCGCTCGCCATTCAGAAACACCTCCCCGACGCCGATCATGGCGCAGGCCATGTGGGCGAGCGGGGCGAGGTCTCCCGAGGCGCCGACCGAACCTTGCGAGGGGATGAGAGGCAGCAGGTCTGCCGCGAGCATGGCTTCCATCAGCGCTATGGTTTCCGGGCGCACGCCCGAGGCGCCGCGCCCCAGATTGGTCATCTTGAGGGCCATCATCAGGCGGACGATACCGGCCGGGGAGGGATCGCCAACGCCAGCGGCATGAGAGAGGACGATGTTGCGCTGGAGGGTTTCAAGCTGATCGTCCGGAATGCGGACTGTGGCGAGCTTTCCGAAGCCGGTATTGATGCCGTAGACGGGCTTGCCCTTGGCGAGGATGCGCGCGACGGCAGCGGCGCTGGCCGCGACGGCATCCTGGCATTCCGCCGAGAGGCGAGGGGCCGCGCCAAGCCACACGGCGCGCCAATAGCTGAGCGGCACGGCGCCGGGTGTCAGGATGATGTCGCTCATTGACCTCTCCAGATGCGGGTGTGGAGCCGGTTGAGGCCCATATTGCTGACGAGTTCTGCCGGGCGCTCGATGTCCCAGATGCTCAGATTGCAGAGTTTTTCGGGCTCGAGTGTTCCGGTTTCTTCTTGAAGGCCGAGCGCGCGGGCGGCGTGGCGTGTGGTGCCAAGAAGGCATTCCTCGACCGTCATACGGAAGAGGGTGGCGCCCATGTTCATGGCGAGGAGCAGGGAGGTGAGCGGAGATGTGCCGGGGTTGCAGTCTGTTGAAATTGCGAGGGAAACGCCGGCCTTGCGCAATGCATCGAGCGGCGGGGCGTGGGTGTCGCGCAGGAAATAATAGGCGCCGGGCAGTATGACGGCGACCGTGCCCGAGGCGGCCATGGCGGCGATGCCGGCTTCGTCGAGATGTTCCAGATGATCTGCAGACAGCGCATTGTGGCGGGCAGCGAGGGCGCCCCCCTGAAGATTTGACAGTTGGTCAGCGTGGAGCTTTACCGCGAGGCCATGCTGGCGCGCGGCGGATAGCACACGGTCTGTCTGCCGCCGCGTGAAGCCGATGGTTTCGCAGAAGGCGTCAACTGCGCTGGCGACACCGGCCTTTGCCGCCGCCGGGATGATCTCGTTGCAGACAAGATCAATGTAGGCATCGGCGCGGCCCTCATATTCCGGCGGCAGGGCATGGGCGGCGAGGAGAGTGGTTTCGACATCTACCGGGCGGGCCTTGCCAAGCGCGCGGGCGGCGCGGAGCTGCTTAAGTTCATGTTTGACACTCAATCCGTATCCGGACTTTATCTCGATAGTGGTGACGCCTTCGCCGATCAGCGCGTCAAGCCGAGGCAGGCTTTCGGCGACAAGCTGAGCTTCACTGGCGGCGCGGACTGCGCTGACGGTGGAGCGGATGCCGCCACCAGCGCGGGCGATTTCCTCATAGCTGGCGCCGGCGAGGCGTAGTTCGAACTCATGTGCGCGGCTGCCTGCCCAAACCAGATGCGTATGGCAATCTATCAGGCCGGGGAGCAGCCAGCGGCCTTCGCAATCGACGACTTCATGCCCGTCTGCCGGGGGCGCCTGATCTGCGGGGCCGGCATAGGTGATCCGCTCTCCCTCGGCGGCGAGGGTGCCTTTCTCGACGATACCGAGGCCCGGCAGGCGGGGCGACATCGTGGCGAGGCGGGCATTCGTCCAGATACGCTTTTTGGGCATCCTCCGCTCCCCGTTGTGTTCGCGCCGATATTCTTTTAATATGTATAGACATAATAGAAGAGTCGGAGGGATGTCCAGTGGCCGGGAAATCTTCAGAGCGTCTCTGGTTTGATCATGGGCTGTTGCCGTCCGGCTGGGCGAGCGGGGTCGAGATCACGGTTTCGGGCGGGGCGATTGAAAAAATTTCTACAGGTGTGGCGCCTCCTTCGGGGGCTGTTCGGGGACGGACGGTGCTGCCAGGGCTGCCAGACCTGCATTCCCACGCCTTTCAAAGGGCGATGTCCGGGCTGACAGAGGTGCGCGGAAAGGATCAGGACAGTTTCTGGTCGTGGCGGAGTTTACTCTACCGGTTTGCCAGCCGGATTGGGCCGGAGGATATCCACGCCATAACAGCCATGGCCTATGCCGAGATGCTGGAGGCGGGGTTCACGCGCGTCTGCGAGTTTCACTATCTCCACAACGACCCAGACGGGTGGCGCTATGATGACCCGGCGGAGATGGCCGGACAGGTGGTGCGTGCTGCAGAAGAGGCGGGCATCGGACTGACGCTGCTGCCGGTTTTTTATGCGCATTCGGGCTTTGGCGGGCAGCCGCCAGCGGAGGGCCAGAAACGGTTTCTCAGCGATGTGGAGAGCTTCGCCGGACTGCTTGAGGATGTTGGACAGCATACGGTCAATCAACATGATTTTGTGCTGGGGATTGCGCCGCACAGCCTGCGTGCGGTGACGCCGGATGAGTTGAAAACGCTGCTGATGATGGACAAGGAAGGGCCTATCCACATCCATATCGCCGAGCAGGAGAAGGAAGTGCGGGATTGCCTTGCCTGGTCTGGCGCGCGGCCCGTGGAGTGGTTGCTGCACAATGCGCCGGTGGACGGGCGCTGGTGCCTGGTTCATGCGACGCATACGAACGACCGGGAAATCCACGGGATAGCCAAAAGCGGGGCGGTGGTGGGCCTTTGCCCCGTAACCGAGGCGAATTTGGGCGACGGGATTTTCGACGGGCGCGCCTTTGTTTCCCATGGTGGACACTATGGCGTTGGCACTGATTCCAATGTATCGATCAGCGCCGGTGACGAGCTGCGGATGCTGGAATATTCTCAGAGATTCAAGACGCTTTCCCGTAATGTGATGACCGGGGAGGGCTATGCCTCGACGGGGCGATCCCTGTTTGAGCACGCCCTTGCCGGCGGGGGGCGGGCGGCGGGGATTTCTGTGGGATTGGCGCCGGGCCATCCGGCAGATTTCATGGTGATTGACGAGGCGAGCCTGCCTGAAGCGGCAGCCGGGGGGGACAGGCTGCTGGATGCCTGGGTGTTCCGGGGAAAAAGTAATGTGATTTCAGATGTATGGCGGCGCGGCCGGCATATGGTGGCAGGCGGCCGGCATGTGAACCGCAGCCGCATCGAAGCGCGCTACAAAGCGGTTCTCGGGACGCTCATTTCGTGACATCTGACGGACAAATTCGGACATTTTCGGACAAATCGGGACACATGCCGGACGGCAACGACACAGTATCGGTCAGCGAGCGCATCCGGCTGGACCTTGAGCGGCAGATCCTTTCGGGCGGGCTGAAACCCGATGACCGGATCCCGCTTGAGCGCGAGTTGATGGAGATTTATGATTGTTCCCGCATGACGGTGAACAAGGCGGTGAGCGAACTGGCGAGCCGGGGGTTAATCGTGCGGCGCAAGCGGGCGGGCTCGTTCGTGGCGCACCCGCCGAGCGACTCCACCATTCTGGACATTCCCGACATTCGCCTCGACCTGGAACGGAAGGGCTATGCCTATGCCTACCGGCTGTTGCACCGGGGCGTGCGGGCAGCGAAGGGGGCGGAGGAGGTGGCCCTGGTGGGCAAGGGGGGGCGGCTGATCGAGCTGCGCGGGGTTCACCGGGCCGATGGGCAGCCCTTTGGCTATGAGCGCCGGTTGGTGAGCCTGGCCGCTGTGCCGGAGATCGAGGGGGAGGATTTTGCCGAGACGCCGCCGGGCACCTGGCTGCTGGGGCATGTGCCATGGTCGCAGGCCGAGCACCGGATCTTCGCAGTGGGCGCCGATGCGGGCGTTGCCGCGCATCTGGACATTGCGGAGGGGACGCCCTGCCTGATGCTGGAGCGGCGGACTTGGGCGAACGGCGCGCCGGTGACGCATGTATGGCAGACTTTCCCCGGCGACCGGCACTCCTTCATCGGCGCGCTGACCCGGCGGCAGGCATAAGGGCTGTTCCGGAGGGGGCGGGGGTCTGACGCGAGGACAGGCTTGTCTCGCGCAAAACGCATGGCAGGTTCGTCTGATAACTGAATATCAGGGGAGTTTGCCATGACCGCAGCAGCCGAAGGCTACAAGACCATTCTGGCGCCGGAAGACGAGTTCACGCACGATCCGGGGACCGCCGAGAATTACAATGAAAGCATGTATTTCAACGTGTTCGACGCGGGCAAGCGCGCGGGCGCGTGGTTCCGCCTCGGCAACCGGCCCAACCAGCGTTACGCCGAAATGTCGATGTGCGTTTACTTCCCCGATGGCCGGGTTGGTTTCATGTTTGCGCGGCCGGAGATCAGTGACAATTCACAGATGAACGCGGGCGGCCTGCGGATCGACGTGGTGGAACCGTTCAAGACGCTGAAGGTGACTTACTCCGGCGAACTGCTGGTGCTGAAGGAGCCGGGGCAGATGGCCGATCCGAAGGTGGCGTTCCGCAACAATCCGCGCCTGCCCTGCAAGATGGAAATGACCTATACAGGCCTCTCGCCGATGTATGGCGGGGAGACGGTGAAGGCCGATGGCACGCCGCTGGAGATCGACCCCGAGAAGTCTTTCGCCAAGGCCCATTACGAGCAGCATTGCGGCGCCAAGGGCTATATCGAGTGCGGCGGCGAGCGGCTGGAGATTGACGGCTATGGCCTGCGCGACAAATCCTGGGGGCCGCGCCACTGGCAGGCGATTGAATGGTATCGCTGGTGCCCGATGAATTTCGGGCCAGACTTTGGCATGATGTTCAATGTGATGGGCGATGGCAAAGGCGGCGTGCATCAGAGCGGCATGGTGTTCCGCGATGGCATCTATGACCAGATTGTCGCCGCCGAGCTTTCCAGCAACTGGGACGGAAACGAATACCAGACCGAACTGGAAGCAAAGATCCGTACAAAGAGCGGCAAGGAATATACCGTTGCCGGCAAGGTGCTTTCCCTCATTCCGCTGCGCAACCGGCGGACGGCGCCCGATGGCACAGAGCTGACGACGCGCATCACTGAGGCGATGACCGAGTATCGCTGCGATGGGAAGCTTGGATATGGCATGAGCGAGTATCTGGATCAGATCGTCGATGGGCGGCCGCTGGGCCGTCTGGCCGGGTATTGAGGGGGGCGAAGGCAGGCAATCCGCTTCACAGGGCCGGGGGCGTAAAGCAGTCAAGAAGAACAGGCCGGGCATTCAGAATTGCCCGGCCGTATTTTCTGTTGCCTCAGGAGAGGGAAGTGTCCCGCGCGGCTTTTTCGGCAAGCTCGCGGCGGATATTGCGGCTGGCGAGCCAGTAGAGCGTGGCCGGGATGACGCCCATGACGCCGGCCACATAGAGTGACCAGCGCACGCTTTCTGCGCCGGCCATGGGGGCGAGGACATCCGACAGGATACCGAAGAGAAGCGGGCCGAGGCCGAGGCCGATGAGGTTCAGCGTGAACAGCATCAGCGAGACGGCAACCGCGCGGGAAGCCGGGCTGATCAGCAGCTGAACGCAGCCGAAGGTGGGCGCGTAGTAGACGCCGGAAAGCGCCGCTGAGAGCGTCAGCATCGGGATGGCCACCCAGACCGGGCCGATATAGCCGATGAGCAGGATGGGGACTGTGAGCAGCATGGCGACCGCCGGGGCGAGCATGTAGTGAGCAGGCTTTTCGATGCCGAATTTGTCGGATGTCCAGCCGCCCAGCCATGTGCCGAGGATGCCGCCGATGCCGGAGCCAACGCCATAGAAGACGCCGACCTGCCAGAGTTCCAGCCCGTGCGAGCGGATGAGGAAGATGCCGTTCCAGACGCCTTTGCCATAGCCGAGGAAGGCGACGAAGGATGCGCCGAGGGTAGCGTAGATGAAGACCTTGGAGGTGAGGACTTCCTGCAGCGTTTCCATGATGGAGGAGCGGCGGACGGCCTGACTGGCCTTGAGGCGGGCGGCGGCCTCGGCCACTGTGCCGGCCTTGCGGGGCTCTTTCACGGCGAACCAGAGGACGAGCGCCAGCAGGATGCCAGGCACGCCGGCGACCATGAAGGCAATCCGCCAACCGACAGTATCGGCCAGAACGCCGCCGATAACCATGCCCATGAGCGAGCCGATCGGAATGCCGAGGCCGAAGAAGGCGATGGCCGAGCCGCGCTTTTCTGGAGGGACGGTATCGCCGATGAGCGAATGAGAGGCGGGCGTGCACCCGGCCTCACCCACACCCACACCAATGCGCGCCAGCAGCAGCTGCCAGAAGTTCATGGCGAGGCCACAGAGCACGGTCATGCCCGACCATATGGCGAGTGAGCCGGCGACGACGCCCACGCGGTTTGATTTCGGATTATCCGCCCACCGAGCAATCGGGATGCCGAGGATTGTGTAGACCAGGGCAAAGGCGAGGCCGGTCATCAGGCCGATCTGCGTGTCAGACAGGCCCAGATCATTCTTGATCGGCTCAGCGAGGATATTGACGATCTGGCGGTCAACGAAGTTGAAGGCGTTGACGGTGAGGAGCAGCCACAGGGTAATGCGGACGCGGCTTTGCGGATTGCTGGCAATGCTGGGCGGCAGGAGCGTCTGGGACATCAGGCGGTGTTCCTCTGGGCGTTTCTGTCGGTCTTGTGGAAAGGCTTATTGCCAGATTTAGGAGGGCGGTCACCCCTTTTCGGAGGGATGACCGCGATATGTTGCAGCTTACTTAGCGTAAGGCATGGCTCAGAAGGAGCCGCGCAGCGTGACGCCGAAGGTGCGCGGGGCGCTCATATAGGCGTTCACGTCGCCCGACTGAAGCGTGGTCGCGAAGTGGTTCGTGACGTAACGCTTGTCGAATGCGTTCTGCACCCAGCCTTCGAGCGTCCAGCCATTTGCAGACTTCACGCCGAGGTTGAGGTTCAGAAGGCCAAAGCCGCCCTGTTCCAGCATGTTCGAGTTGTTGGTGAGGTACCCGCCTGAATACTGCTGGTTGATGCGGCCAATGAGGGAGTAGGTCTCGCTGATCGGTTTGTCGAGTTTCAGCGACACGCTGCCGGAAAACTCCGGGGCAACGGCGAAACGGCGGCCGGAGAGGACCGCGCCGAGGGAGGCATCTTCGCCCAGCTTGGCTTCGGGCAGATAGGTGACGGCGGCGTCAAGCGACAAGATGTCGTTGATCTCGAGCGCGCTTTCGACTTCGAGGCCGTATACTTCAGCCGTGCCGGCGTTGAGGACCTGGAACTGCGTGCCGACAAAACGGGCGACCTGCAGGTCGGTCATGTCGTTGTAGAAGGCCGAGAAGTTGGCACGGCCGCGACGATTCCAGAATTGGGTTTTCAGGCCAAGCTCGTAGGCGTTGACGAATTCTGGATCATAGCGCGGATCACCGGGAACAGCGTCCGGGAAGTAATCCGGGTTTTGACGGAATCCGCCGGCTGCGTTGGCGTCGAGGTTTACCCCGCCTGCCTTGAAGCCGCGGTTGTAGCTGGCATAGAGCATCGCATCTTCGTTGAAATGATACTGGATGCCGAGCGTGCCGCTGAAGGCTTCGTCGGTTTTGGACTCGTTGAAGTGAGGTGCCGGCTGGACGCCGAGAACCTTGTACACATCAAGCGGGTTGGGGCGGTAATAGAGGTTCTCGAACTGGCCCTGCTTCTTCTCCTGAGACCAGCGCAGGCCGGCTGTGAAGCCCCATTTGTCGTTCAGGCGGCCATCCCACTGGCCGAAGAAAGCGAGGGACTCGTTGTTGCCTTCGATGACCTCGACTGAACGCAGGCCAGGGGAGGCGTCAAAGACGAGGGTGGCGGGGAGGGTGGCGGCGTAGACGCGCTGCAGGTCTTCGCCCCACCAGCCAGTGCGGCCGGACTTGATGGATTCGTCTGAATAGAAGACGCCGGCCACATAGTTGGCATTGCCTTCCGCGCCGAAGCCATGCTCGCCGGAATAGCTGAATTCCTGCGAGAAGAAGTTGCTCTTGAATTTCTCATGCAGCAGCAGAAGGTCTGCGCCGGAGAAGTCGGCATCGGTCGTTTGATCGACTTTATACTGACGAAGCGCGGTGACCGAGGAGAGCTTGCCGGGGCCGATATCCCAATCCGCCTTTACGGTGTAGCCGGTGTCTTCGACCAGCTGGTCCGGCGTATAGTTCAGGACAGACTGATATTCATCCTTGCGGCGGGACGTGGGCACAAGGCCGCGCTCGCGGATGATCTGGTCAACGACATCCTGAATAGGGCCGGGATTGCTGTCCACGGTACCGAAGCAGCAGTTTTCATCCGAGCGGGCATAGTCTGCGATCAGCCGGATACGGAAGTCGTCGGTCGGTTCATACAGGAGCTGGGCCTTGAGGCCGTTGCCGCGGCGTTCGTTGTAGTCTTCGCCCGTGTTGGGATTTTCGAAGAAACCGGCGCGGTTCGCGCTGATGGCTGAGATGCGCAGGGCGGCGTTCTCGCCGATCGGGGCGTTGACGGTCACGGTGCCGGTGAGAGCTTCGTAATTACCGATGGTAAGGGAGTAGTCCCCGCCCGTCTCACCGAGGACGGGCATCGAGCTTTCCAGCAGGATGGCGCCGGCCGAAGTGTTCTTGCCGAACAGCGTGCCTTGCGGGCCGCGCAGCACCTGGAGGTTGCCGACATCCAGGAAGTTCTGCAGCGCCGCGCCGGGGCGCGAGCGGTAAACGCCATCAACGAACACGCCCACAGCACCTTCGAAGGCGCGGCTGGCGCCGGTGGTGCCGATGCCGCGGATCTGGAGGTTGGCTGAAGTGGCGGGGTTGGAGGTGTTGCGGAAAGTGACGCTGGGCGAAACGGAGGTAATGTCGCCGATATTCTCGACGCGCGCTTCGGCCATGAATTCGGAATCAACCGAGGTGACCGCGATGGCGGTTTCCTGAAGGTTGGTCGCGCGGCGGGTGGCGGTGACGACGACCTGGTTGAGCTTGAGATCGGCTTGGCCGGCTTCTTCCTCTGCGGGCTGCTGCTCGGTCTGGGCGGCAGCGATAGGCGCAAAAAGGGCGGCCAAGGCCAGCACGGATGAGCCGGTGAGCAGTGGGCGGCAATTGAGTTTCTTCAAGAGAATTCTCCCTGGGCTGATAATCATCTGGGCTGGCGCAGGCACGCGCGGATGATGGCCAGACAGGCCAAAGCCTCAGGGATCACGAGCCAGGAAGGCCGCGCCGCGAATTGCTTTCGTCTGTTCAAGGAAGCCTCGCGCCGTGACACGCACGCAGTGAGGACGCCTCCCGCCATTATCAGCCGCGCAATGGTGCTCACGCTGCCGGGGTCTGTGCCCCGTGGCCAGCGATAGGGAACCCTTAACGGCCAGTCAAACAGTTTCGAGTTCTTTTTTATGACGGTTCAGGGGGTGTGCTGCGGACAACACGGCCTTCAGCGGAGAGATTGCAGCCGGGGGTAGTGGGGCGATCGAGGGATTTGAAAAATTATGTATTAAAAACAAATATTTATGATTATTTTGTGTGGAGCGGTCGCAGGTTTCCGTAAGAGATAAGCCTCGTCAATGTATCCTGTACAAACATAAAGGAGGGTGATTTCTGCCGTCTTGACTTAGCGCCAGAGCGAATCCGGCGGTGGGGATGAAGCCCGCTTCAGAAGGGGCTGCGCCGGCGTTTGCGCAACCCCTTCCGGCCCGGATCAGAGGACGTTCAGGCTGACATCAATGTTGCCGCGCGTGGCGTGCGAATAGGGGCAAACCTCGTGCGCTTCGGCGACGAGCTTCTCTGCCTCATCACGGTCCACGCCGGGAATGGCCACATCCAGCTTCACCACCAGGCCGAAGCCCTTGTCTTCACGCGGGCCGATGCCGACCGTGGCCGAAACGGTGGTATCGGCAGGCAGTTTGAAATGATTGCCGGACGAAGAGACAGCCTTCATCGCGCTGAGGAAGCAGGAGGCATAGCCGGCGGCGAACAGCTGTTCCGGATTGTTGCCATTGCCGCTGCCGCCCAGCTCTTTGGGCAGGGCGAGGGCGACATCAAGGGCGCCATCGGTGGTTTTGGCGCGGCCATCGCGGCCGCCGGTGGCCGTTGCGGTGGTTTTGTAGAGAACATTGATGGCCATGGGGAACATCCTTTCCTGTTGGTTACGGGCTTCAGAATCGCTGGCGATTAAATCGCGTGCGATACATATTGCGCGCCGCCGTTAAGACTTCAAGCCTTGCGATTAAATCGTGTGCGATTTATATTTCGGCCATGACAAAAAAACGCACGATGCCTGCTGATGGTTCCCCGGTGACAGGTCCGGCGCTGCTGGATCATGCAGTGTGTTTTGCCGTGTATTCGGCAGGGCTGGCCTTCAACCGTGTCTACAAGCCGATCCTTGATCAATTCGGGCTCACCTATCCGCAATATCTGGTGATGATGGCCCTTTGGCAGGCCGAGGGGCAGACAGTAAGCGAACTGGGCGAGCATCTGTTCCTGGAGTCCAATACGCTGACGCCGCTGCTGAAGCGGCTGGAAGCAGCGGGTTTCGTGACGCGCAAACGCGATGAGGCCGATGAGCGGCAGGTGCGGATTTCGCTGACCGCCAAGGGGCGCAAGGTTCTGGAAGACTCTTCCTGTGTGCCCCAGCAGATATTCGAGGCAGCCGGTATGCCGGCGGAGAAGCTGGCAAGGCTGCGAGAATCGCTGGCGAGCCTGCGGGACAATCTGCGCGCCGCCGCAGAGAAAGCCTAGACGTTTTCCCGTCACCAAAGGGCCAGATTGCCGGATCAAGACAGCGGTGCTGCCGGCATGTAGGGTGACGCCCGATTCCTTGATGGAGGGGTGTACCCATGAAATATCGCACAGGTGTGGCCGCGATTGCCGGCGTTCTGATGATGGCGGCTTGCCAGGCAAATGGAGCCGCGCCGGCCGCAGAGGGCGCAAGCCTGCCGCCGACGGCGCAGGCCGAGATTGGCGAGATGCGCGAAGGCAGCGGCATTCTCAACGGCTATCTGGGCGCCCAAAGGCTGCCCGATAGCGCCGCGCTGTTGCCCCCGCCGCCGGTGGAGGGCTCTGCCGCTGCGATGGCCGATCTGGAGGCGTACCAGACGACCCGCGCTCTGAAAGACACGCCCCGGTGGACGCAGGCACAGGCCGACAATGAACTGAAATTCCCTCAGGCGATCCATTCCTATAGCTGCGCGCTGGGCGTCGGCATCACCGAGGAGGGGACGCCCCACCTTTACACCCTGATGCGGCGGACGCTGACCGATGCGGGTTTCTCCACCTACCGCGCCAAGCAGATGTATCAGCGCACCCGGCCGTTTGCTCTGCTGGAGGAGGAGAGCTGCGTGCCGCATGAGGAAGAGATGCTGCGCGGGGACGGGTCTTACCCCTCCGGCCATGCTGCCCTTGGCTGGGCATGGGGGCTGGTGCTGGCAGAACTGGCGCCGGAGAAGGCCGATGCGCTGCTGCAGCGCGGCTATGAGTTTGCCCAGAGTAGGATGGTGTGCGGGGTTCACTGGCAGAGCGATGTGGAGGCCGGGCGCGTGATGGGCGCGGCAACCGTGGCGCGGCTGCATTCTGACCCGGTATTCCTGGCGCAGGCGAAGCTGGCGCAGGCGGAGATCGAGGCCGCCAGGACGGCTGGCGCTGTGCCAGAGGGGTGCGGGGCGCCGGAAAACTGAAGGTGTGCCCGCGCAGAGAATGCAGAGCGTAAACGAGGTGTAAACGAGTTCTGTTGGATTGAGAAAGCTTGCTCCAAAGTGGGCAAGAGTTTCCAACGTTTGCACAAGGCGCGCGTTCATGACCGGACAGGTTCGTTCTTCTTCCCAGGCTTCTCCCCCTTCAATTGCCCGTATCATTGCCGATGAGCTGGGCGTGCAGGAGCGGCAGGTTCAGGCCGTTATCGAACTGCTGGAGGAAGGCGCGACCGTTCCGTTCATCGCGCGCTACCGCAAGGAGCGCACCGGTGGGCTGGACGATACGCAGCTGCGCACGCTTTCGGAGCGGCTGGACTATCTGACAGACCTCGCCAAGCGCCGGGAGACCGTGCTGAACGCCATCCGCGAGCAGGGCAAGCTGACCCCCGCGCTGGAGCGCGAGATCAATTGGGCGATGACCAAGGTGGCCATGGAAGACCTCTACGCGCCTTACAAGCAGAAACGGCGCACCAAGGCGACTATCGCGAAAGAGGCAGGCCTTGAGCCGCTGGCCGAACGCCTGCTGGCCAATCCGTCTCTTTCGCCCTTCGACGAAGCGAAGGCGTTCATCGCGTCTGGCAAGGGCGTGAAGGATCTGGATGCTGCCCTGGAAGGCGCGCGGGACATTCTGGTGGAACGCATTGCCGAGACGCCGCGCCTGGTCGGCAAGGTGCGCGAGACTGTGTGGAAAGAGGGCAAGCTCGGCTCCAGCCTTGTCAAAGGCAAGGAGCAGGAAGGCGCGAAGTTCGCTGACTATTTTGATTTTGACGAACCGGTCACGCAGATGCCGTCGCACCGCGCTCTGGCGGTCCTCCGTGGGCAGAAGGAAGGCGTGCTGAAGGTGAAGCTGGCTGTGCCGGTGGAGCCGAGCCGCGAGCATCCGGCGCTGCGTGAAATCCGGAACGAATTCGGTATCGCCAAGAAGGGCCGCCCCGGCGACGACTGGCTGATGGAAACGGCAGAGGCGGCGTGGAAATCTAAGCTGGAGCCGTCTTCTTCGCGCGATGTGATCAGCCGCGTGAAGGAAGGCGCAGACCGCGAGGCCATCAAGGTGTTCTCGCGCAACATGCACGACCTTCTGATGGCGGCGCCCGCGGGCCCGAAAGTGGTGATGGGGATCGACCCCGGCATCCGCACGGGCTGCAAGGTGGCGGTGGTGGACGCGACTGGCAAGCTGCTGGAAACGGCCACCATCTATCCGCATGAGCCCAAGAAAGACTGGGCCGGATCGCTGATGACGCTGGCCACTCTCTGCAAGCGCCACAAGGTAGAACTGGTCAGCGTGGGCAATGGCACGGCGGGACGCGAGACCGAGAAGCTGGTGGGTGAGCTCAATACCAAGCTGCCCGACCTGAAGCTCACCAAGATCATGGTGTCGGAAGCAGGTGCGTCGGTGTATTCGGCTTCGGAACTGGCGGCGAAAGAATTCCCACAGCTGGATGTGAGCCTGCGCGGGGCGGTGTCGATTGCGCGGCGCCTGCAGGATCCGCTCGCGGAGCTTGTGAAGATCGAGCCCAAGGCGATTGGCGTGGGCCAGTATCAGCATGACGTGGACCAGACGGGCCTTGCCCGCTCGCTGGACGGCGTGGTTGAGGATTGCGTGAACGCGGTGGGCGTGGATGTGAACACGGCATCGGTGGCGCTGCTCTCCCGCGTGGCGGGCCTCAATGCGACGATTGCGGCAAACATCGTGGCCTACCGGGAGCAGAATGGCCCGTTCAAGGCGCGCACGGAACTCAAGAAGGTGCCCCGCTTCGGGCCGAAAGCGTTCGAGCAGGCCGCTGGCTTCCTGCGCATCATGAATGGCAAGAACCCGCTGGACGCTTCCGCGGTTCACCCGGAAGCCTATCCGGTGGTGGAGCGCATCGCCAAGGCGGCGGGCCGCAAGGTTGAGACGATTATTGGCGACAAGGGCTTTATCGCCAGGCTGAAACCGGAAGACTATGCCGATGAAACATTCGGTGTGCCGACGGTGAAGGATATCCTGAAAGAGCTGGAAAAGCCGGGACGTGACCCGCGCCCGGAATTCAAGACGGCAACCTTCCAGGAGGGCATCGAGAAGGTGACGGACCTCAAGCCGGGCATGCGCCTTGAGGGCGTGGTGACGAATGTGACAGCGTTTGGCGCGTTCGTGGATGTCGGCGTCAAACAGGATGGCCTGGTGCATATCTCCGAGATGTCGGACACGTTCATCAAGGACCCGCATGAGGTGGTGAAGACCGGGCAGGTCGTCAGCGTTGTGGTGATGGATGTGGACGTTGCGCGCAATCGGATCGGCCTCAGCATGAAGCAGGGCGGCAAGCGCCCCTCCGGCCCGGCGCCCAAAGGCGGGACTGCGCCCACCGCAAAGTCTGCGCCCGCGAAGGAGCAATCCAAGGCATCCGACAGCCCGTTCAGCGTCCTTTCGCGTCTCAAATAGGACAGATCGGGACAGTTAGGCGACAATCCGGGACAAATCCGGACAGGAATTGTAAACAGGCAAGGCCGCTGCGGGGACACGCGGCGGCCTTCGTTTATCTGCCGGGAATGCCATGTCGGTTTCGCTGCTTCTGACGCTCTTTCTCGGCGCCTTCCTGGACGCGACGCTGGGCTTTTGCTTCTTCGTGTTCGGGGAAGCCTTTTTCCTGATGGCGGGTGGTCTGCTGTTCACTGAACATGCGCTGTGGGCGGTCGCGGCGGTGCTGGCGGGGGCGTATGCAGCTGATCAGATGGGCTTTCTGATCGGGCGGCGGATGCGCCCCTGGTTTCACCGGTTCGTGCTGGCGCGCCGGTCACGCCGGGCGGTATTGCACAAGACGCGGCGGCTGCTGCGCCGCCATGGCATCAAGGCAGTGGCCGCCTCGCGGCTGCTGGGGCCGGTTGCGTGGTTCATGCCGCCGGTTTGCGGTAGCGCGGGCATGGCCTGGCGCCGCTTTGCTGCGGGGTCGGCGATCGGCGTGACGATGGGGGTCGGCATGTTTGTGGTGCTCGGCTATCTGATCGCCTGGGGCGCGGCGCGGGGTGATGTGGATGTCGAGGCCTATATCCGGGCCCACAAATGGGCGCTGCTGGCAGGCGGGCAGCTGGTGTTCATCCTGATGGGCGGGATCTCGCATTATGTTGGAAGCGCTCTGTTTCGGCGCGTGTGAAGGCGGCGAGTTCTTCGGCGCCGTTGCGGGCGCGGAGGGCGGGCGCAAGGGACCGGGCGCGGGCCGTCATTGCCGGACTGATGAGCGACACCAACCGGGTGGCCATCTCGTCTTCTGTGGTCTTGCCAGTGATATGGGGCGGGGTAACGCCGATCTCGCGCAGGCGGACGGCATGCCAGAACTGGTCCAGCCGGTCGGGCACAATCAGCTGCGGCACGCCCGCGCGCAGGGCGGTGTCCAGCGTGCCGGCGCCGCCATGATGGATAACCCCGGCGCAGAGCGGAAAAAGCGCTGGATGAGGCACGGGGCCGGCCACCAGATGGCCTTCGGTGAGGTTGGGTGGCAGCCTGCCTGCAAGGCCGGCGGAGAGGATCGCGCGCAGGCCCAGCCGCCGGATGGCGCGCATCAGGCGGGACATCTGCTCATGCTCGGCATCGCTCTCGAAGGAGCCGAGGCCGACATGGACCGGGGCTGTACCCCCGCGCAGGAAGTCCCTCAGGTCAGGCGGCAGAATCTCCGGCCCCTGAATATCCAGGGAGGGGTAGGGCATCAGATAATCGTTTGCCTTCCAGTCCGATGGCGGCGACGCCACGAGGGCGGGAGAGACGCTGGTGATACGGGACAAGGGCTGGCCCAGATGCCAGCTCGTGCCGCCTTTCGGGATGGGCGGCAGGCCGAGGGCGCGGCGATGGCCCTTGAGCGCGTGAAGCATCAGCCACTGGGCGAGGCCGACGGCGCCATAGGCCACGGGCGTCAACCAGTTGCCATGCCAGGGATGCCACATCATCGCGCAGGGCACCTGGCGGGTCGGGCTGAGGGCGGTCTGCTGCGCGCTGAGGATATAGGGAATGCCATAGGCCTCGGCGGCAACGCGCGCGGGCGCGCATATGCTGTTGCCCAGAACTATATCGGCGCCCTCTGCTGCCTCCAGGCAGTGGCGGGTAATGTCGTCCACATAGGGCACGATCATCTCGTTCCACTGGCTGAAGAACCTGACCGGATTGGTCAGTGTGCCGCGCTGCTCTGCCTCGGCGTTCCATTCGGTGAGGGAAAAGGCCGGCGCCCGCGCGGGCGTTACACCATGGGCGGCGATGGTGGCTGTATAGTCGCGCGGCGCCATCAGGGTCACGGCCGCGCCGCTGGCCATAAGGGCGCGCGCAGTGGTGATGTAGGGCATTACATCCCCCAGGCTGCCCAACGTCTGGATCGAGACTTTCATGCAATTTCCACCCGCACACGCCGCAGCTTGCGATCAGAGGGCGGGGTTAGCACGGTGGCAACCGGCTTGATCTCCGGCGCCGCGCCGCAGGTTGTGAATAGGGCGCGGAGGCTTGCCGCAGCGGCGGGCAGGCAATCAGCTTCTTCGGTTTTGAGTTCTACGCACACAACGTTCCGGTCTGTCTGGAGGACGCGGAAATCGGTGATGCGCTTGTCAGCCATCAGGACGGCATTGCGGATCACATCCGGAGTTATGCGGACGGGGCTGCCGAAGCTGGGCAGGGTGAAGATATCATCGCAGCGGCCATGCACCTGCTGGATGGCCCGGTGCGGCAGGCCGCAGGGGCAGGGAATGGGCGAAAGCTCCAGCACATCATTCATCCGGTAGCGGATCATAACCTGTGTTTCCCGAGAGAAATCAGTGATCAGGGGCGTGACAAGATTGCTGCTGCCTTCGATCGGCAGAAATTCGAATGCGACCTGATCTTCCAGAAGATGCAGCGTGCCATGCGGGCACGCGATGGCGAAGAGGCCCTCTGTGGCCATGTAGATTTCCCGCACGATGAGATCGAAGCGGCTTTCAACGATGCGGCGGTCTTCCTCGTCTAGCACTTCGGCGCCCGAGAAGATGCGCTGCGGAGCTATCTGCGTGTCGCTCTCTGCCAGGGCGCGCAGGAATTTCGGCGGGCCAACAATGACCGTAGGCTGAAATTCCACAAGCGGCGAAAACTGGGCCTCGATGCCAAGGCCAAGATCAAAGAAGCGCAATTGCAGGCGCCCGCTTTCATTGGCGGCGTCGTAGAGGCGGCTGTTGGCAGGCAGAACAATGGCCACCCGGTGGCGGCGCGAGAGGAAGTCCGGCAGTGCGCGCGACAGGATTGTGCCGAGCCAGCGATAGCGCTCGCGCTCTGACACGATATAGAGCCCGCGATTGCCGGAAGTGCCGGTGCTGGCGCCGATGGCGTAGCCTTTCGGGGCTGTGCCCGCTTCCAGATGCGCCCAGCCTTCGGCCGCGGAGAGCCCGAGGCCGTTATAGCTGGCGAAATCTGCCATCAGCGCAGCCTTGTCCATGATCGGCCAGTCCTGCAGGAAACGCCCTCGGATGCCTTCGAAGGCGGGCACCCTTCCGGCCTTGCGGCGCAGGAAGGAATAGAGCCGCCGTTCCTGCGCGCGCAGGAGGCCTTCGCGATCCTGATACAGCATCGGCCGGCGGCGCGCTTCAAGGAAGGCGGCCAGCGTGGAAAAGGCGGCAGCGGGTTTCATTCTGGCGCCTCCGGGTCATGACAGAGAACAAGCCTGCCGCCGAGGGACACAAAGTTCCGTATACGGGTTGCCGTTTGCGCTGCCGCTGCCGCGTCATCCAGGATCAACCGGGCGGGATAGCCCGGGGAGCGGTCTTCCAGAATGGCGCGGGCCAGCCAGTCTGCGTCGGCGGCATACAGAATGGGCGCGACAGGGTTTCTGAAGAGGAAGCCGGTATGGCCGCGCATATGACCGGGCAGGGGAACGGCCAGCACGCTGCCATCGCCAAAGATATCCGCTGCTTCACCAAGGCCCATGGGCGCTTCCTGGCGCGGAAGGGTCTCGAACCGGAGCACTTTTTCCTGAAGGCCTTCCGGCAGGAGTTCGCGGAAGCATCCCTTGTGTGTGCGTCCGATCCAGCTTCTTGAAAGGAAATGATCGAGTGCTTCGCCATCGGCGAAAATACGTGCTTCAGGATAATCCTTCAGGGCGCTGACATGATCGGCATGCAGATGGGAAAGCAGGATGACATTGATCACAGGATCAGCGCCGGGCAACGCGCGATCAGTCAACTTCGGGGCGAGGATTTTTGAATACAGCCACAGGGGCGCGCTGCGCCAGCGGGTGGTGACGCGCGGCGAATATCCGGTGTCGATCAGGCACCGCCCGAAAATGCGATGGTCAAAGCGGCCATAGCGCACCGGGATGCGCAGCTGCCGCCAGTCGCCGCCTTTCAGGACCAGCCTCTCCGGCGCTGTAACGAAAGCGCTGTTGGGGAATTCCGGTATAATCATGCGGTTACCTTCCGGAATGTTCGGGCCACGCCTTCGTCAAAGGAAACTCGCGGGCGCCAGCCAAGTTCCCGCGTGATACGCTCAAGGCTGAGCGTCTGGCGAAAGGCGAAGAGGCCCGCGCTATAGGCCGTTACCGGGGGTTCAGGCCGGCCAGGCAAAGCATTGCAGAGCGTTTCGCTGGCCCGCGCGGCGGCCAGAACAAGTGGCCAGGGCATATTCCGCCAGCGGACGGAAATGCCCGCCATGGCGCCCGCCTGTTCGGCAACCTTGCGGATGGAGAGGGCTTCTCCGCCGGATACGTTGTAGATGCGGGAAGGCGCGGCCGGGGCGCGCAGGGCCGTGATCGCGGCGTCGGCCACGTCGTCGATATAGGTAAGGTCTGTTGCTGCCATGCCCCCGCGCATCAGAGGCAAGGGGCGGCTGGCGGCTGCGCGCAGCAGGCGGGGCAAGAGGGCTGTGTCGCCAGGACCGTAAAGACCCCGCGGGCGCAGGATGACCGGAGAAAGCTCCGGCGCCGCCAGGACCAATGTTTCGCTCGCCGCTTTGGTGGCGGCATAGGCGTTGACGGGTGGCGGCAAGGGCGCGTCTTCGGGAACGCTTTCCTGATCGGCAAAGCGAAAATAGATGCTGGGCGAGGAAATATGAACAAGGCGGCAGGCGCCAGCCTGGTGGGCCAGCAGAATGGCGCGGCGTGTGCCGGTGATGTTGGCCCGCTCGAAGGCGGCGCGTGTGCCCCAGGGGGACGAGAGCGCGGCGCAGTGGATGAGACCGTTTGCGCGAAGCGGCGGGATCGGATCATCCGAGGAAAGATCAAGCGCGTAAACTTCCGCACCCAGTGTTTCCAGTGCCGCGAGTTTTGCCCGGTCGCGGCCAAGCGCGACGACTTGTTCACCCTCCTGCAAAAGACGGCGGGCAATCGCGCCGCCGAGAAACCCCGTGGCGCCGGTGATGATTATCCCGCTCATCCTTCCAGCGTTGCGCCTCCGATGGATACGCCAGCAGACGTGCCGATCAGCAGAACCTTGCCGCTGGAGGGGATGCGGCCTTCGCGGCGGGCAGTGTTGAGGGTCATCGGGATGGAGGCGGCAACGAGGTTTCCCGTCTGCTTGACGGTGGAGACCACGCGATCCCGCGCAAAACCGCATTTGCGCACCATATGCTCCAGCGCCAGCGGGCTGGCCTGGTGGGGGATAACGAGATCCACATCCTCCTGGTGCCAGCCTGTGCGGGCGAGCAGGCGGTCGATGAAATCCGGCAGGCGGGTGCGTGTCAGTTTGAACAGGGCGTGGCCATCCATGCGGAAGAAGGCGTTCTCCTCGAAGGCGGCGCGGTTGGTGTGAAAGTCATACCGTGTGCCGCCCGCGGGCAGGGCGCAATAGTCATAGCCTTCCGCCCAGGTTTCGATAGCCACCTCGCGGAGATGAAGGCCGGTTGACTGGGGCGGGCCGAGCACAATGGCCGCGGCGCCATCGCCGAACAGGGCGGCTGTGGCTGGATCCTCCGCCCACGGCAGAGCTCGGGTGGCAATCTCGCTGGCAACGATCAGCACATGCCGGGCCCGGCCTGCGCCGATATAGAGCGCGGCGACCTCCATCGCGGCCACCGCGCTGAGGCAGGTGGCGTTCACGTCATAAGCCGGGGATGCGCAGTGTGTCAGGCCCAACTCCCGCTTCAACAGTGTGGCGGTTGAGGGAATGGGTTGGCGGCCCACAGCAGAGGCGAACAGGAGAAGGTCGACCTGCGACGCATCAAGATTTGCCTCGGCCAGCGCCTGCTGCGCGGCGGCGAGGGCGAGGCTCTCCTGTGTTTCGCATTTGGCCAGCACGGGCCGGCAGACGACGCCGCTCGCGCTCTCCAGCCAGCCGGCGGGCTTGCCGAGGCGCGTGTCGATCTCTGCGGAGAGGAGGTGTTTGCCTCCGGCGCGGGCACCAGTGCCAAGAAGGGCTGCATTTAGCATGACGGGTCTCTGTCAGTCTTGCCTGTGTTTATAAGTGAGTATTTACTCACTAAGACCGTGCGCGTCAAGCGGCTTCGTTCGGCCGGGCGGTTTTGTGAGGAAGGTTCAACTTCGGGGGTGAGGAAGAGCGGCAGGCGTTTCATGACAGGCCCAGGAAAAAAGCGCGGGGCGATTCCAATTCCCAGGCTGACGTTTTTCTATGGCGGAGTCGCGGCGCAATGTCTAAGTAGGCTCGATGAGCCGCAGACTGACCCGCGCCAGACACCTGCACCCCAGAGGGCTGCTGATTGCAGTGCTTGGGCTCATGATGCTTGCCGCTGTGGCGATTTCGTCCGGCAATATGGCCACGCAACCTGTTATGTCTGTTGCAGAAGCCAGCAAGGGATCGGCAGAGATTGCCCACGCCGTTCTGCCCAAGGCAGACCGTGATGGGCGCCTTCGCTTGCAGGTGATGCCGTCTGATGGCGATGACATGCCCCCGGCCGTGCTTGCGGTGCTCGAGGGTTATTCTTTCCCGCCCGCGGCTCACGAATCGCTGCCTGATCCGCCGCGCGGCGCTGACGCTGCGCCGCATCTTTCCACTCGTTTTTCCGCGCCTCGCGCGCCTCCCGTTCCAGCCTGATGTACGGATCGCTGCGCCTGTAGCGCAGCCTGCCGTTCATCCCGATCAGTTGTGATCTGCCTTGCCTCCCTCCGAGGCAGATCCCAGGCCGGGGCGGAGATCAGACTCCTCATGCTCGTACCCCTGTCAGAGGCGCTGCTTCCCCAGCTGTCTCTGAGCCTGCGTGGATCTTCGTCCCGGCCAACCATCGGATGACCTGCAGCCCTGTCGCGCCGTCTGCGGACCTTTCTGTTCGCCCGGCGCCCATTACCGGCCGCCATGCTCGATGGCCTCCGGTTTCAGGCACCCTAAGGAATTCAGCATGCGCACCAGCCGGACCGCACTGGTCACCTATATTCTCATCATTGTCATAGGGCTGCTCGCGGCCTTGCCGAACGT
Source organism: Hyphomonas sp. NPDC076881 (assembly GCF_050269995.1). Classification (NCBI taxonomy): domain Bacteria; kingdom Pseudomonadati; phylum Pseudomonadota; class Alphaproteobacteria; order Hyphomonadales; family Hyphomonadaceae; genus Hyphomonas; species Hyphomonas sp. NPDC076881. Next base: position 181,172 of record NZ_JBNNJJ010000007.1, read on the forward strand.
GTTGTCACCCCAGCAGATCGCGGCGATGCCGGACTGGCTGCCCAAGAAGCAGATCACGCTGGGGCTGGACCTGCGCGGGGGCTCCCACCTTGTTCTGGAAGTGGACGCGCCTGCGCTGCAGGCAGACAGGCTGAAATCCCTCGCCGCCGAAACGCGCACCTTGATGAGCACCGAAGCGGTGCGCGGTAAGGTCCAGGTGGAGGGCGATACCGTGACGGCCCGGATTACCGATCCTGATGGCCGCGCGCGCATCCTTTCCCGGCTGCGCGAGCAGGTGACGCAGGTTCAGCAGGTGGGTCTCAAAGGCTCGGTGCCGGACATCGTGATCCAGGCCGGCGGTGATCTGATCACGCTGTCTCTGTCGGAAGCGGGTACGGCGGACCGGATCAACCAGGCAATCGGCCAGAGTGTCGAGATTGTCCGCCAGCGGGTGGATCAGGTGGGCGTGGCCGAGCCGACGATCCAGCGCGTGGGGACAGACCGTATCCTCGTTCAGCTGCCCGGCTTGCAAGACCCAACGCGCCTGCGCGAACTGCTCGGTTCCACGGCGCAGATGTCGTTCCATATGGTGGCGCCGGAAACCTATGGCGCGCCCCCGCCCGAAGGGGTCAGCCTGCTGCCGGATGCCAAGACCGGCGAGCCAATGCCAATCTATGACCGGGTTGCCCTCAGCGGGGAGCGCCTGTCGGACGCCCGTTCCGGCTTCGACCAGCAGACCAACCAGCCGATTGTCACCTTCCGTTTCGATGCTGTGGGCACCAAGCAGTTTGCTGACATCACCAAACAGAATGTGGGCAAGCCCTTTGCCATCGTGCTGGACGGCAAGGTGCTCACCGCGCCGGTCATCCAGGGGCCGATCCTTGGCGGATCGGGCCAGATCACCGGCAACTTCACGATTGAAGATACGGTTGTTCTCTCTGCGCTGCTGCGGGCAGGGGCCTTGCCGGCGCCGCTGACGGTGATCGAGGAACGCACGGTGGGGCCAGACCTTGGCGCCGACGTGATCAATATGGGCCTCTATACCGGTGTGATCGGCTTTGCGCTGGTGGTGGGTTTCATGACGCTGCTCTATCGCGGCTGGGGTATGATTGCCTCGCTCGCGCTGTTCCTCAACGTGGCGCTGACCATCGGTATCCTGACATTCCTGGGCGCAACGCTGACCCTGCCGGGCATCGCGGGCATTATCCTGGGCATTGGCATCGCGGTGGATGCTAACGTCCTGATCAACGAACGCATCCGGGAAGAAAGCCGCAAGGGCGTCAGCGCGCTCGCTGCGCTCGATCGAGGCTTCAAGATTGCCTATTCGACCATCCTTGACGCCAACATCACCACGTTGATCGCTACGGCCCTGCTATTCATGTTCGGCACTGGTCCGGTGAAAGGTTTTGCCGTGACTATGGTGATCGGCACAGCCGTTTCGATGTTCACGGCCATTACCGTGGTCCGTATCCTGATGACCTCCTGGGTGCGCTATCGCAAGATGAAGAAGATCAATATCGAGCCGCTGTTCCGGATTGTACCGGATGGCTCGAAAATCTCCTTCATGAAGGCGCGCTATTTCGGCATCGCCAGCTCCATCCTTCTCTCGCTTGTCTCCGTTGGCCTCTTCATGAAGCCCGGGCTGAATTACGGCATCGATTTCACTGGCGGCATCCAGGTGGAGATCGCCACGCCGCAGGCTGCCAACCTGGGGCAGCTTCGCTCGGAACTGGGTGGTCTCGGACTTGGCGAAGTGTCCTTGCAACAACTGGGCGGAAAGAACGAAGTGCTGATCCGTGTCCAGCGCCAGGAAGGTGGAGAGACAGCGCAGACCGCTGCCATCAATACCGTTCGCAAGACGCTGGCAGAGATCGATCCGGGCATTTCGGTGGAACGCACTGAGGTCGTCGGGCCGAAAGTCTCCGGCGAGCTTGCGCGCAACGGTGCCATTGCTGTCGGTCTCGCAAGCCTTGCGATGCTGCTCTACATCTGGTGGCGCTTCGAGTGGAACTTCGCCGTCGGCGCGATCCTGACACTGGCGCTCGATACCACCAAGATGATCGGCTTCTTCGTCATCATGGGGCTGGACTTCAACCTCACGGCCATCGCCGCCCTGCTGACCTTCATCGGGTATTCGGTGAACGACAAGGTGGTGGTCTATGACCGGATGCGGGAGAATATCCGCCTCGCCAAGCGCTATGACCTGCGAACGATCATCGACACCAGCATCAACCAGGTGCTGACGCGGTGTATATTTACCTCGGTGACGACCCTGCTGGCGATCGTGCCGATGGCCATCTGGGGTGGCACGGCCGTGGAAAACTTCGCCCTGCCGATGGTGTTCGGCGTACTCATCGCCACCGCCTCGTCGATCTTCATTGCGGCGCCGATTCTTCTGCTGCTGGGCAATCTCGCCCAGCGGCACCAGCATACCGGGACCATTCAGGTGGAGTCTTCTCCGTCCTGAAAATCCCCGGTTGGGAGCGCCGCACACTCTGCCTGTCCTCGCGGCGCTCCCTCTCTTTTTCCCTGGCTTGAGGCCCCGGCTATGGCTGGCGGCAGTGACCGGATTCTGGGCGTTCCTGCAGCCGGATCGTTCACGACACATCTGCGACAGGACCGCGGTGCATGGGTCACAAATCTGCCTTCGGTTTGCCGCAATGTCATGAAAAACGGGCCCTGTTTCCCTCCCATCTGACAACGTGCCCCATCTTCTTATCCTGCCTGTATTCCGATCAATGCCGCCCCGCCGGGCCGGCACAGTTCATGGGCAACCAATTGCGGCGGCGTTCGTTAGACAGGTTACGGGTATGTCGCGCCGCAACAAAGCGGCTCCCGGATCCTCGGGAAGGTGTTGGTAAAGGAGTGCGCGCTTGAGAGTGTTGTCGAGCGTCTCTGTCAGGATTGTGTGCGGCCTTGCGATGGCCGGTCTGCTCATTTCCAGCTGTTCTCCCTCTGCTGATCCGGCCCCCGAGGCTCCAGCAAAGCCTGCTCCGGCAGACCCTACCGCTCAAAGTGAGGCGCCGACTGAGCCGATGACGGCGGCGGCGCCTGAGGCCGTCGTCGAAACGCTCAGCCCGGAAGCGGCTGCCGCTCTGGCCGCCTCGGAGGAAGATCCCTCCGCAGCCCCCCCGCCGCCCGCCACGCCGGAATTTGACTTTGAGGACGTGCGCCGCAAGGCCGAAATCCTCGCCAGCCGTCCGTTCCAGACGCCCCCTGGCATCCCGAAAGAAGCTGGCGCTCTGGATTATGATGGCTATCGCCGCATCCAGTTGCGTCAGGAAGCTGCTTTCTGGAGGGACAGTTCGGACAAGTTCCGCATTCTGCCGGACCCGCGTGGCTATCTCTTCAACTATGCCGTCCGCCTCAATTTTGTTGAAGACGGCAAGGAAGTTGCCCGGCCCTATTCGGCCGAGGATTTCAATTTCTATGACCTGCCGCTGCCCAATGAGGCCAAGCGTCTGCTTGGGTTTGCCGGCTTCAGGGTTGTGACACCCCTGAATATCGCCGGCAAATGGGACGAGCTGATCAGCTTCCGCGGGGCCAGCTTCTTCCGGGCCCTGGGGGCTGGCAATCTTTATGGCGCCTCGGCGCGCGGCATCTCCATCGGCACGGCGTCGCCCGAAGGTGAGCAGTTCCCGTATTTCCGCGAATTCTGGCTGCAGAAACCCGCGCCGGGCTCTGACACGATCCGCATCTATGCGCTGCTCGACGGGGAAAGCATCACGGGCGCCTATGAATTCTCGGTGACCCCCGGCCTTGAAACGAAGATGCAGATCACGGCCACGCTGTTCCCGCGCAAGGCGCTGTCAACGGTTGGCATCTCGCCGCTCACCTCTATGTATTTCTTCTCGCCGCACGACATCCGCAAGCATCCGAATGATTTCCGCCCTGCGGTACATGATTCCGAGGGCCTTTCGATCCAGATGTACAATGGTGAGTGGGTCTGGCGGCCGCTGTTCAATCCGAAAGCTCTGCAGGTGTCGGTGTTGGCTGATCGCCCGCCCCTGGGTTTCGGCCTCGTCCAGCGCAAGCGTGATTTCGACGACTATTCTGACATCGAGGCCGGCTATCACCACCGCCCGACCGTCTGGGTTCAGCCCAAGGCCGGTTGGGGCGAGGGCGAGCTGACGCTGGTCGAAATCCCGACCGTCAACGAATACAACGACAACATCGTCGCCTACTGGAAGCCGAAAACCGCCTGGCAGCCGGGAACGGCCTACACCGTGTCCTATGACATGAAGTGGAGCCTCCTCACCTCGTCCGTGCCGGATGTGGCGACGGTGGCAGACACGTTCGCGGGCGTGAAGCCCGCCGCCACCCAGCAGCTGTTCGTGATCGATTACGAGCAGATCCCCGAGGCCTTGCTGAATGGGGTTGAAGCCGATGTCTCCACCTCGGCTGGGAAGATCCTCAATCCCGTTATCAAGACCAATCCCGAGACCGGAAAAGTCCGGCTCAGTTTCGAACTCGAAGCACAAAATATCGACGTGGCAGAGCTTCGCGCTCTGCTCACGAAGGGGGGGAAGCCTATCACTGAAACCTGGCTTTACCGTTGGCGGAAGGAATGACCTTGCTACGCGCACGTCCCACCGAGTTCCCGATTGAGATGCCGAGCCAGTCCCTGGCCGGCCCCGTTGCCGTGTCTGGCCGCCGTCCTGTCTCGGCGATCTGGCGGAAACTGTTCCTTCTGGTCTCGTCTCTTGGGCTGACGGCCTGGGCGACCCATGAGATGCACGAAGTGCTGTCGGTCTCAGGGCTGACGCTGCTGGAATGGGCGCTGCTGGCGATCTTTGCGATCAATATCGTCTGGGTTTGCTACGCCTTCATCAACGCAACCATGGGCTTCTTTTCGGCGATTGGTTCGCTGGTGAAAAAGCCGCGCGCCGATGCCGGGCCCGATCTGCGCAACACGCGCACGGTGATTGCCTTCCCGATCTATAATGAGAATGTCGAGCATATCTTCGGCACGGTGCTGGCCACTGCGCAGATGATGTCTGGCGCACCGGGCCGGTTTGATTGCTTCATCCTCAGCGACACGACCGATCCGGAGGTCGCCCTTGCCGAGGAGGCTGCCTTTGAGCGTATCCGCCAGCAGGGGCCGGGCGACGTCCGCATCTGGTATCGCCGCCGCACGATCAATCACCACCGCAAGGCGGGCAACATTCGCGATTTCCTCACCCGCTGGGGTGGGCGCTATGACTATATGATCGTCTATGATGCCGATTCCTATATGGAGCGCGACACGCTGATCGAGCTTGTGCGCCAGATGGAAGAAGCCCCGCGCACCGGCCTCATCCAGACCATTCCGCAACTCGTAGGCGGGGAAAGCCTGTTTGCCCGCATCCAGCAGTTCGCTGCCGCCCTTTATGGCCCGGTGCTTGGCCATGGCATTGCCTGGTGGGCGCAGAAGGAAGGTAATTTCTGGGGCCACAACGCCATCATCCGTGTGCAGGCAATGGCACAGGCGGCCGGCTTGCCGGAACTGCCGGGCCGCGCGCCGTTTGGTGGGCACATCCTCAGCCACGACTTCGTGGAGGCCGCGCTGCTGCGCCGCGCTGGCTGGAATGTGGAAATCAAGCCGGCGCTGAGCGGGTCCTATGAGCAGGGCCCGCCAACGATCATCGATCTGGTCATCCGCGACCGCCGCTGGTGTCAGGGCAACATGCAACACATGCTGGTGCTGCTGAAAACGCGCGGCCTCGCCTGGACCAGCCGGTTCCACCTGATCACGGGCATCTTCTCCTACCTGTCCTCGCCGCTCTGGCTCATCTTCATCACGGTCGGTATGGCCCTGTCGCTGCAGAACAGCTTCATGCGCCCGTCCTATTTCGGGGATGGTTTCTCGCTGTTTCCTACCTGGCCGGTGATCGACTCCGTGCGCGCGCTGAACCTCTTCATCGTGACGATGGTGATCCTCTTCGCGCCCAAGATTTACGGCCTCATCTATGGCCTGATCAGCCCGCTCTGGCGCAAGCAGGTCGGCATGTTCCGCACCACGCTGGGCGTTCTGACAGAGACATTCCTCTCGGTACTGATCGCGCCGATCATGATGGTCACCCAGACCAGCGCCGTCATCAGCGTGCTGACGGGGCGCGACTCCGGATGGTCGCCGCAGAAGCGCACCGAGGATGGCTATTCCCTGATGGCCACCCTGCGCCACAGCGCGCCGGCCATGACACTGGGCGTGGTGCTCACCGTGGCTGCCATGATCATCTCGCCGGTCTATGCCGCCTGGCTTGCGCCTGCCACGATCGGTCTCATCCTGTCGGTGCCGCTTTCCTACTGGACTGCCAAGCGCTCGGCCGGTCAGGCATTCCGCAAGGCAGGCGCGCTGGTCTCTCCGGCAGAAGTCGCCGTGCCGGCGTCGTTCGCCGCCGCGCAGGACGCCCAGGCTGCGTTCCGCGATCTGCGCCCGGCAGACCTCTACACCCTGCTGCTTGACCAGGTGAAACAGCAACGCCGCTGCGCCCTGGTCGACACCCACTGGTCGCTCGGCCGCCATGAGGTTCACACGCCGCTGGCCATTGCGAGGGCGCGTACGGAGACGGCCGAGTCCGCCGCCGAATACGTTGCCGCGCTCAGCAAGGGCGAGAAGATCGCGCTACTCAACTCCTGCCGCGATCTCGCCTCGGTCAGCGCCACCTTCTCCGCATCTGGCCGTCCGCTCAGCCGCGCCGTGTTGAATGGGGGCCACCTGTTGCCCTCAGGGGCTGCTGCCCAGGACCGCTCCGCCTCCTAGGCGCAGGGCCGGTCAGCCCTGCCATGGGGCTTTAAAAGCGCGCGGGCTCGCCGGGCGCTCACCGCCGCCTTGTGACGAATTAGGGTCGTATTGCGCCCGATCGATCCTACATGCCGTTGACCAACGCCGCGTCCAAGGCGCGCCCTCCTGAAAGGACAGCGACATGCCCCGAAACGAACCGGTATTTCCCAAGGACCGCCATGCCCTCTACGAACAGCACGGGTATTCGGCGGCGATCCGTTCCGGTGACCTGCTGTTTATCTCTGGCCAGGTAGGCAGCCGCCCGGATGGTTCCGCCGAGCCAGATTTCGCCAAGCAGGTGCAATTGGCCTTCGACAATCTCCAGGCTGTGCTTGACGCGGCGGGCTGCCGGTTGAGCGACATTGTCGATGTCACCACCTTTCACACCGATCCCGAGGCCCAGTTCGGAACGTTGATGGAGGTCAAGAACCGCGTTTTCCCTCATGCGCCCTATCCGAACTGGACCGCTGTCGGGGTCACATGGCTTTCAGGTTTCGACTTCGAGATCAAAGTGATTGCCCGCTGTCCTGAAGAATAGAATGCCCTAAAAGGGGGCCTTCAATTCCGGCAGGAGGGCTCGCATGGCCGAGGACAATTACAGCGATAACCCGGTCTACCGGCTGGCCGCGCTCGATCAGGATTTCGTGCTGGGCGATTCAATGCGCGGCGCGCGTTTCCTGATGGAATATAGCAAGGCCGAGGAGTTTCTCCGGCGCGAGCGCGTGCGTTCCACCGTCGTCGCCTTCGGCTCTGCCCGTATCCGCGAAGATGGCGGCGAGTGGCAGTCGCGCATCTATAATGCCGCGCGTACCTTCGGGCGCATCGCGTCCGAGCGGGGCGGCGCCCTCTGTGATGGACGGGAGTGGCGCGACAATGTCATCGCCACGGGCGGTGGCCCCGGCGTGATGGAAGCGGCCAATCGCGGCGCGCGCGATGCTGGCGCCGTCACCATCGGCTTCAATATCCAGCTGCCGCACGAGCAGTTTCCCAACCCGTACATCACACCCAACCTGAATTTCCAGTTCCACTATTTCGCCATGCGCAAGATGCACCTGGCCATGCGCGCCCGCGCGCTGGTGATCTTCCCCGGCGGCTTCGGCACAATGGACGAGCTTTTCGAACTCCTCACCCTCAGCCAGACCGGCAAGGGCCACCATATGCCCGTTGTGCTCTATGACCGGAATTTCTGGACACGGATCATCAACTTCGAGGCCTTCGCCGAGGCCGGCATGATCAGCCCGGAAGATCTGAAGCTGTTCGAGTTTGCCGACGATCCGGAGGAGGCGTGGGGCTGCCTCCTCCGTTGCGGCCTGGAAGTGCCGGACCGGTAACTTGGGGATCGCTGCAACCGGCGGCTGTGCGTCAAGCTCGGCGATTGCTCCCGCAAAGCTGGAAGCAGCGTAAAAGGCACTTTTGGGGCTGAAATGCCAAAGCTGCATCACTAATCCGACATATCTGCGTCTTTCCGCAGTTCCTTCGGCAGGCTAGATAAGCGCCATGCTGGCAGTCGCCCTATCGTCTTTTGATCCTGTTGCCGCCGCAATGGCTTTGCGGGGGGAAGAGGGGTTTATCTGGTTCGACAGCGCAGCGCCCGAGCATCCGGGGACGAGGTATTCCTATATCTGCGTCTGGCCAGTGGATCGATTACGACTGGAGACATCTGCTGAGGCCGTCGAAAAACTACGTGTCTGGATAACTAGGAGCGCCGTATCGTGGATTGAAGGCGGCGCGCCGTTTCAGGGCGGGGTTGCGGGCTATTTGTCCTACGACTTTGCGCCCGCCTTCATCGACCGGTTCCAGTCTCGCCACAGCGCCAGCCCGGCGCCCGCGTTGGAGTTTGGCCTCTATGACACCGTGATCGCTTTCGATCATGGCGCCGGAACGGCCCATATTTATTCTGCGGGGTTGCAGGCAGCAGATACGGCGCCGGACGAAAAACGGGCGAAGGAGAAAATCAGACGCCTGAAGGAGCGGCTGGCCGCGCCGGTCTCCCCGCTACCTCAGCCGGAAGCCCTCAACTGGACGCCGCACAGCGCGCCGGGCAGTTATCAGACCGGGGTTGCCCGTGTCCGGGAATATATTCGCGAGGGAGATATCTATCAGGCCAATATTTCCAGCCTGTGGACGGCCAAGCCGCTCTGCCCGGAGGCCGCATTTGTGCATTACCTTCAGGGCCGCGCCCGCTCGCCTGCGCCTTTTTCTGCGTTCGGCGTGTTTGAAGGGCGGGCCATCGCCAGTTTCTCGCCAGAGCGTCTGATCAGCGCCGATGGAGAGGGGCGGGTAAAGGCCGAACCCATTAAGGGCACTATCCGGCGCAGCGAAGATGTGGCCGAAGACGCTGCCGCCCGCGCGGCGCTGCTCGCCTCGGAGAAGGACCGCGCGGAGAATGTGATGATCGTGGACCTGCTACGCAACGATATTTCGCGGGTCTGCACTTCCGCCTCGGTTTCCGTTTCATCGCTCTGCCGGCTGGAGACCTTTGCAAATCTCCACCACCTTGTCTCGACGGTGGAGGGGCAACTGGCGCCGGGGCAGACGGCAGCAGACCTGCTGGCGGCCGTGTTTCCCGGCGGTTCTATCACCGGCGCGCCAAAGCTGCGGGCGATGGAGATCATTGATGAGCTGGAGCCAGCGGCGCGGGGCGTTTTCTGCGGCTCCCTGGGCTGGATAGGGCATGATGGCGCGATGGATTTTTCCATTCTGATCCGGACGCTGGAAGTGTTGCCGGGGGAAACACGGCTATGGGCGGGGGCGGGAATAACCCTTCTGTCTGATCCGGAGGCGGAGCATGCTGAAATCCGCCTGAAAGCAGAGCGGATCATCGGCGCGGCGGCAAATCCAGCGGGGGGATTATGATCCTTGTGCTGAACAATAGGGACAGCTTTGTCTTCAATCTGGCGCGCTATTTCCGTGAGCTTGGGTGCGAGATTGAGATAGTGGATAGTGACCGGATCACCGTTGCCGGGATCGCGGCGATGGCGCCGGAAGCCATGGTCGTCTCGCCGGGACCCTGCACACCAGCAGAGGCGGGTGTTTCTCTGGAGGCTATCGGCGCGTTTGGCGGGCGTGTGCCCATTCTCGGTGTCTGCCTCGGACATCAGGCGATCGCGGCGGCATTTGGGTGGCCCGTCACAAGAGCGAAATCGCCCGCGCATGGCCGCGCGGCCCGGATTAAACATACCGGGCTGCGGTTGTTCGAAGGGCTGCCGCCCGCTTTTGACGTGGGGCTCTACCATTCTCTCGTCGCCGAGGTCCCGGAAGCGGGAGGCGATCTGGTAATCGATGCTATCTCTCCGTCAGGTGAAGTGATGGCCCTCTCGCATAGCGAATTGCCGGTCTATGGCATCCAGTTCCATCCGGAATCCATCCTCACAGAGCATGGCCCCGCATTGCTGAGGAATTTTCTCAATCTCGCCCGCGCCTGGAGGCAGACATGATCCGGCTGAACCAATTCGTCTCTGCGCCTGAAAATGTTCAGCCCTTTGATCTGACCGATCGCGGGCTGCTGCTGGCAGATGGTGTTTTCGATACATCCCGTGTTGTGGGTGGGCAGATTATTCTGATGCGCGCACACCATGCCCGTCTGGTCACGGATGCGGCGGCGCTCGGGATTGGGGTTACCCCCGAAGAGTTGGAGGCGCTTGCCGGAGAAACCGTTCCTGATGGCGCAAATGGCGCGCTGCGGCTGACGGTTACGCGCGGTCCCGGCGCGCGCGGATTGGGTGGAGAGACGGCCGGCGCGCCCACTCTGATGGCGCGCTTTTCGCCGATGGAGAAGCTCTATCCAATGACGCCGGTTCGTCTTGGCATCAGCACAATCCGGCGGAACCCGACCTCGCCCACTGCGCGCCACAAGACCTTGTCCTATACGGACAATATCATGGCTCTGCGCGAGGTAGTAGCAGCGGGCGCGGATGAAGCGCTGATGCTGTCACCGGAAGGGAAGGTCGCCTGCGCGTCTGCGGCCAATGTGTTTGCGCAGTTTGGTAATCGTCTGGTGACCCCGCCCGTTTCGGAGGGCGCAATGCCGGGTATCGTGCGGGGTTGGCTGCTCAAGGCGGCGCTGGGCGCCGGGTTTGAAGCCGGCGAGGAAAGCCTGACGCCGCAACGCCTTGCAGAAGCAGATGGCATTTTCCTGACCAACAGCCTGCGGATATTCCAGCCTGTCAGCGCCTTTGCGGGTCGCAGCTTTGAAGCAGTTTTGCCGTCTGCGCTGATCGGGCTAGGCCAGATACTTCTGGAAGGAGGTTTCGATGATTGATGCGGAGCGGCGAGACCAGATTCTCGCGCGCGTGCGCGCTGAGCCGGTGATCATGGGCATCCTGAATGTTACGCCAGACAGTTTTTCCGATGGCGGGCGGCATAATACGCTCGATGCGGCAGAGGCGCAGGCCATGCGGATGCTCGCCGACGGCGCCGGCATCCTTGATATTGGCGGAGAGTCCACCCGGCCCGGCGCGGCGCCGGTATCTGCGGCGGAAGAACTCGTCCGCGTCATCCCCATAATCCGGCACCTTGCCGCGCGCGTCAGGACGCCGATCTCCATCGACACGGTAAAAGCTTCCGTTGCGCGCGCGGCGGTAGAGGCCGGGGCGGTGATCATCAATGATGTCACCGGCATGACCGGCGATCCGGAAATGGCTGCAACCGTTGCGGAAACCGGCGCAGCCATCGTCATCACCTATCATCGCGGAACGGCCGGCGACGCCGTGGACGCGGTGGCCGATATGCGCGGCTTCTTTGACCGGTCATTCGAGACGGCGGCGCGTCACGGCATCCCGAAGCAGCATATCTGGCTGGACCCTGGCGTGGGCTTTGCCAAGACGCCCCGGCAGAACCTTGAAGTGATCGCCGGGCTGGGCATGCTGGCGGCGTATGGCTGCCCTGTTCTGGTGGGGCTTTCCCGCAAGAGCTTTATCGGCCATGTCACTGGCCGGGCCGTAAATGATCGCCTTGCTGGCACGCTCACGGCTCATCTGATGGCGCTGCAGCGGGGCGCTCGCGTGCTGCGGGTTCATGATGTAGCTGAGCACACTGATATGTTGCGCCTGTATCAGGCGATCGAAGGGGCAGGGCATGAAGACTGAGATTATCATCCGCAATCTCCGCATCCACGGCTATCACGGCCTCAAGGAAGCAGAGAAGGCGCTCGGCCAGATTTTCGAGGTCGACATTACCTGCGACATGCATACGGACGTGCCGCCGCGCGATGTGATGGAAGATACCGTCTGCTATGGCGAGATCTGTGATCTGGTTGCCAGCGTTTCGGAGACAGAAGTATTCAACCTGATTGAAACGCTGGCGGAGCGGATAGCCTCTGCGATCTTTGCAAATTTCCCGCCCATCCAGAAAATCCGTGTCGAGATTCGCAAGCCCCGCGCGCCGATCCGCCATATCGTCAATCATGTCGGCATAGCCATAGAGCGGGAACGCCATGGCTGAAGCGGCGCTCGGTCTCGGTTCCAATCTTGGAGATCGCAAGGCGCATCTTTTGGGCGCCGTGCGGGCGCTGGAGACTTGGGACGGTATCCGGGTGGTGGCGGTGTCGTCTCTCTGGGAAACGCCGCCCTGGGGCATTGAGGACCAGCCGCATTTTCTCAATGCCTGCGTCCTGATCGACACGTCGCTTGCGCCCATGGAGGTGCTGGAAGCATGCCTTGCCATCGAGCGGGACCATGGCCGTGAACGCAGCCTGCGCTGGGGGCCGCGCACGCTGGATGTGGATGTTCTGTATTATGATGATGTGGAGATGGCCGGGGACCGGCTGATCCTGCCGCATCCGCGTATGCTTCTGCGGAGTTTCGTGCTGGCGCCGCTGGCTGAGATTGCGCCGGAGAAGGTGATTGGCGGCGCCACTATCCGCGAGAATTTGGCGCTTGCCGGCCTTGAGGCAGGTATGCGCCGCCTTGGCCCGATGCCGGAAGATCTATCACCAGACTAGCCGGGCCTTCAGCCCGCCCAAGGCAGATGTCCCCAGGTCCAGCCGGCCCTCTGTCGCCTCGGCAAGATCGTTGGCGATGGCAAGACCAAGGCCATGTCCGCCGGGCCGTTCATCGGCGCGCTGGCCGCGCAGGATAACCCGCTCCCGGTTTGCCGTGCCCAGGCCAGGGCCATCATCCTCGATCACCAGCTCCCGGGCGCGGGCCGCGACGCGAACGATGGAAGCGGCATACCGGGCGGCATTCTCCAGCAGCGGCCCGGCCATTTCCATCAGCTGATCAGCCGATACTGGAAGCGTGATGCTGGGCGGGCAATCTATTTCAAACGCAACGCGCTCCCCGCGATCTGTGCGGGAGAGAACGGAGACGAGCCGCTCGATGACAGCTGCAGGCGCCGTTGGGCCCCGGTCAAGGCTGGCCGCGGTGCGCGCGCGGGCGAGTTCGCGGTCTACTGCATCGGAGGCGGCGAGGATTGACTGTTCCAGCCCGTCGGCCATGTCGCCCTGTCCGGCCTCGCGCACGCGCCGGGCAACGGCGCGCAGCGCGGAGAGGGGCGTCTTCAGGCCGTGGGCAAGGTTTGCCGCGCGGTCGCGGGCGGCCCGAAGATCAGCCTCGCGTGCATCGGCCAGTTCGTTGATCTGGTCGACCAGAGGCGTCACTTCGGTTGCAAACCGGCCGGGAGAAAGCCGCGAGGCAGGGGAGGACTTCAGTTCACTGATGGATGACTGCACCGCCCGCAGCGGGATGAGGCCAATCGTTACCTGGAACCAGGCCGCCAGGCTGAGCGTGGCCCAGAGCAGCGTCAGGAAGATCGCCAGTTCGCGGGCAAATTCCTGGCGCGCATCAATCAGGCTGGCGCGGTCAGCGGCCACGATCAGGGTAACAGGCCTGGAGGTTTCGTCCTCCTGGATCGTGCGGGCAACGCGGACAAGATCCTGGCCGAAGGGGCCGGCTGCTGTGCCCCTGAGCCAATCCGTTCCATCCACGCCGGAGGGTATATCAAGGGCGTTATCCCACAGCGACCGGGAGCGTAGGATTTCGTCGCCGCGCGAGACCTGCCAGTAGAGGCCGCTGGCGGGCCGGTCAAAGCGCAGGTCGCTGGGCTGGTAGGTGTGTGCCGAGAAGCCGGCGGGAGAGAAGGTGAGCGCGCTGACGATGGCGCGGCCGTGGCGGATCAGGTCGTCTTCGGTGTTGCGCCGGATGTGACTGTCGAACAGGAGGACGAGTGTGAACCAGGAAATCAGCAGGGCCACCGCCACCGCCAGCGCGCCGCCAGCCAACAGGCGTAGCCGGATGGAGCGTAACGGTTTCACGCGCCCGCTTCGATGACATAGCCAAAGCCGCGCCGGGTGTTGATGACGCCGGGACCAAGCTTACGGCGCAGGCGCGAGACGATGGCTTCGATGGCGTTGGTGTCGCCGGTATCTTCCATGCCGTGGAGGTGTTCGGCGAGTTCGCCCGCAGAGACGGTGCGGTTCATGTTGTGGACGAGATAGTCCACGAGGCGGAACTCCAGAGGCGTGACGCGGACGGGCTGGCCGGCATAGGCGATGGTCATCCGGCGGGTATCCACCATCAGGTCGCCGGCCTGAAGGACAGGCTGGGCCATGCCTGCAGCGCGGCGGATGAGGGCGCGCAGACGGACGATAAGCTCAGCCATTTCAAAGGGCTTTGGCAGGTAGTCATCGGCGCCTGCCTCGATGCCATCGACGCGCTCCATCCAGCTGCCGCGGGCCGAGAGGATCAGGATAGGCGTAGCCATGCCGGCCGCGCGCCAGCGTTTCAGGACCGAGAGGCCGTCCATGCGGGGCAGGCCAAGGTCCAGGATGATGGCGTCATAGGATTCGGTATCGCCCTTGAACCAGGCGTCTTCGCCATCGCGGGCGAGATCCACGATAAAGCCAGCATCGCGCAGCGCGGCGGAAATATCGTCTGAAATCAGGGGTTCATCTTCAACGAGAAGGACGCGCATCAGTCGTCTTCCTCAATTTCGAGTATGCGGCCAGTGCGGGCATCCACTTCCATTTCCAACACAATTCCCCGGCGGGTGAGTATTTCTATCTCATAGATGAGCTGGCCGTCATCATCGTCCAGTTCCAGTTCCAGAACTTCGCCGGGATAGCGCTGCAGGATGGAGCCGAGGATCACTTCCAGCGGCAGGATTTCCCCGCTTTTGCGGGCATTCCAGACGATGTCCTGATCGCGGCTGGAACGGTCGTCATCATCATCGCCATCGTCCCAGTCCGCCAGGGCGGGCGCGGCAAGGGCCAGCAGAAAGCAGGCAACCAGCAGCCATTTCAGGACAAATCGGGACAACACGGGGACAGACAGCTCCATCGGGCGGACATTTCCGGACACATCCGGTCATATCCCGAACCCGCGCTGACAGAAACCTGACAGGAAGGGGCAGGTGCCTGTCAGCCAGCTTTCGGCAAATCGCAAACAGAGCCGCAAAGCGCGGCCAACCCTTTGCGAGAGGATCATCCGATGAAAAGCACCCCCTATGTTGTGGCCGCCCTTGTTCTGGGGATGATTGCCGCCGGAACCATTGGCGCAGGCAAGAGCGCCGCACAGACGGAAGCCGAGACTGAAGGCAGTGTGACGCCGACGCCGGCCAGGTATGCCATCGGCCACTCCGCCAGCCTTGACGAAGCGAGCCGGCAGCTGGCCGAGCAGGGGTTTGAGGTGATCGGCTATGAGACGGGTGGCCGGCGGATCGAGGTGACCGGGCTGACGGCGACGGGGCATTGTCTGGCGCTGAAATTCCACCCGTCCTCCGGCAAGGAGACCGGCCGCAAGCGCGATGATGATTGCAGCCCGCGCCGCGCCGACTGAGGCCGGGTGTCAGGCTGCGCCGGCTCTGCGGGCGAAGGGAAGTGGAATGATCTGGGCACCCTCCGGGCTGGCGGGCATCAACTCGGCACGGTCGCGGCCCAGGCGCTTGGCGCGGTAGAGTGCCTTGTCTGCCCGCTCCAGAGACGGGGTGATATCTGTCTCCCCCATCTCAGGCTGGCTCACGCCCATGCTGATGGTGATGTTGAAGCTGCCTTCGCTGCTCTTGAAGCTGAGGCCCCGGGCAGCCTCCCGCAGGCGGTTTGCCAGCAGGAGCGCAGCTTCAATACCGGTTTCCGGAAGGATGAGCCCGAACTCCTCGCCGCCGAGACGGCCGAGCAGGTCTGTGTCGCGGATGCTATCGGCCACCAGGCGCGACAACCGCACGATGACTTCATCGCCCGCTGCGTGACCGTGGACATCGTTTACCCGTTTGAAGTGGTCAATATCGAACATCAGGACACTGATGGGATGGTTGTGCCGATGGGCACGTTGCACTTCCCGCTCAGCGAAGCGGAAGAAGGCGCGGCGGTTCAGCGCTTTCGTCAGCGGATCGGTGACGGCGAGATCGTAGAGCGCACACCGGTCCTCCTCGGCATTGATCAGATCCTGCACCGCATAACGCCCGGCGCTGCAGACGCAGATGTCCTGGCTGACGATATGTGCCATGCTTTTCAGGAGGGTAATTTCTGCGTCCGTCAGCGTGCGTGGCCGGTTATCGATCAGGCAGAGTGTGCCAAACCGCTTTCCATCTGGATCACTTAGCGGGGCGCCCGCAAAGAAAACGACATGCGCCGCGCCCTTGACGGCGGGTTCGCGGGCGAAATAGGGCTCAAGCCGGGCATCGGCAACCGCGAAGGCTTCATCAGAGAGATTTGCGGAGGCACAGAATGTCTGCAGACTGTCGAACTTGCCCTTGGAAACGCCGTGAGCGGCGCGATACCAGTTGCGATATCGCTCGTTGAGGGCGGCGATCACGATGGGCGCGCCGAGCGCCAGGGAAGCTGCCCGCGCAATGTGGTCGGCATTGTGGACATCTTCGCTTCTCAGAATCCGGTAGCGCTGAAGCACTTCGGATTTTTGCTGTTCAAAGCGTGGTGGTGGATAGCTGAGCACGGAAAAAGCGTCCCCCCGGACATCTTGGTTACCGTGCCGTTATGCATACCCATCCTTGAATTCCGGATATCCCGGACCGATCAAATTTGATCGATCCGGGCAATTGGCGCACATTTCCGGATATGCGTTTCTTAAAATTCTGCGGGCAAATCGTAAATCCGCCCGCAGGCCAGCTTGCCCCTAGGCGCTGACCATACGGGGCAGGGCCTTGCAGAAGCGCTCCACATCTTCCAGCTTGCCGGTCGAAACGCGGCTCCAGGGCGTGTAGTCCATATACTGGCCGCGGATGGAGATCTGCTCGGCCGCCATGGCTTTCTGCAGATCATTGGCAGGCATACCGCTCTGGAAATAGACGAAGTTGGTCTGGGACTTCAGATAGGGCAGGCCGAGGGTATCCAGCGTAGCGGTGATCATTTCCCGCGCTTCGACAATCTTCGCTTTGGAACCGGCGATGAAGCTCTCATCATTGTAGCAGCCGATGGCGGCGGCGATGGATGTGCACGGGGTCCAGGACATTTGCGTGTAGCGGATCTTTGCGGCCGTTTCTGCCGAAGAGATGGTGTAGCCAACGCGGATGCCCGCCATGCCATAGATCTTCGAGAAGGTGCGGGTGACGATAACGTCCTTGCCTTCTTTGATCAGCGGAATGCAGGTCATCGAGGCTTCGTCATCCACAAGCTCGATATAGGCTTCATCGACAACCACTGTGGTTTTTGCTGCCATGCTGGAGGCAGCGGCCCGGATAACCGAGCCGGGCATGGCGATGCCGGTCGGGTTGTTCGGGTTGCACAACTGTACCATGCCGGTTTCCGGCGTGATGGCCGCTTCCATGGCCGGCAGGTCCATGTTCATGTCTTCCGTAAGCGGAATACGTGTGATTTCTGCCAGGCCGAGCTTGGCCGCATAGAGCGCGGTCGTATCCCAGAAGAGGCGCGGCGCCACGATGGGGCCTTTGGGGCCATAGATGAGGGCCAGCGCGCTGAGCGCTTCTCCTGAACCCGTGGTGATGACGATCTGCTCCGGCGAGACGCCGTGGCGTTCGGCAATCATGCCTGCCAGCGTCTTCGTGGCTTCTTCATTGGTGTAGTAGGCGCCCTTGCGGGCGGCTGCTTCGATCATCTTCAGAGCGGAGGGCGCCGGTCCGTAGGGGTTCTCATTGCGGGAGAGCAGCGCAAGGCCGGGTTCCGGGCCGAACAGGCTGGCCTCTTTCGGCTCCAGTGGAAACGCGCCGCGGGCTTCAGCGGCGGCCGAGGCCGTTGCCGAGGTGGTGGTTGCACAGCCCGCGAGGCCAACGGCGGCCGCGCCAGCGCCAGCCGAAAACAGGTTGCGGCGTGTAAGTCTATATCCCATGATCTTGCTCCAGATTTTGTACCGAAATGTCGGCGCTCATAGTGGACACCGCCGGAGCGGTTTCGACGTTAAACGGGGTGGCGCTGCGCGGAGGCGGCGAGAAGGCAGAGACCAGCATGATGCTGGACGTGACGAGCAGGTAAAGACCCAGCGCCCGGCGCAGGTGGGCTGCGTTGAGGTGGTGCGCCACGGTCACGCCCCACGGGGCGGTGATAACGCTCATCGATGTGATGGCGAGGGCGGCAATCACGTTGACATAGCCAAGCGACCCGAAAGGCAGGCCCGTCTGGCCGAAACCGGCGATGATACTGCCGATGGTTCCGGGCACGGCAATGATCGTTCCGAAACCGGCCGCAGTGGCCACCGCGCGGTGCATCGGCTGACCACTGAGGGTCATGATGAGAACGGCCGGCGTGCCCCCGCCAATGCCAAGCAGCGTGCAATAGCCGCCCAGCACGCTGCCGAGGCCGCCGCGCATCAATCCCTTCGGCATCTCCGTGGCGACCGGGCCGCGGCGCGTAAGCACCGGGAAGAGGAAGTGCCAGGACATGATGAAAACGCCGACGCCGAAGGTGACCTTCAGGGCGTGGCCATCCAGGTATTGCGCGACCAGCAGGCCCAGCACCACGCCGATCACCACCCAGGGTGTCCAGCTTCGCAATATCTCGAAATCGACGGCGCCGCGTTTGGCGTGCGCCTGGACCGAGCGCATTGAGGTGAAGATGATGGTGGCCAGCGATGTGCCGATGGCGACATGCATGATCTTGTCGGGCGCGATGGCATCCGACCCGGCGCTGAGAATGGTCAGCACCGAGGCGAGCGCGGGGACGACGACAAAGCCGCCCCCGATCCCGAACAAGCCAGCCACGAACCCCGCCAGCGCCCCCGCTGCCAGCATCGCCCCGATAAAGAGCAGTGTTTCAGGCGTTAGGATCATAAGAGAGAGATCCTTGATGATAGCAGCATAATCAGAACCTAGCCGTGAGCGTCACCTGAGCGGTGCGCGGATTGAGGGGGCGGAAGGTGGCCGCGCCGGAGCCCGTGGTGGTAAAGGTGAAGGCGAGGGTGTCTTCATCGAAGATGTTGTCGATGTTGAACCGCAGGCTGACATTTTCCGGGAGGCCGAAATTGTTCGGGCCGCCGAGATCCACATAGCCGCTCCAGATGAAGTAGCCTTCCATCTTGTTGCCGGGCGAGGAGGCGGCTTCGCGGAAGTCGGCATAGCGCTCGCCGGTGTATTTGGTGGACACGTTGGCGACGAGCCATTCGGTTGGCTCCCAGGTGACGCCGCCGGTGAACAGCCATTCCGGGCTGTCGGCCAGCAGGCTGCCGGCGGGGTTGCCGGCAAAGCCGTCATCAAGTTCGGCGTGGTTGTAGGTGAGGCTCACGTCGCCATAGAGCTTGTTGTCGAAGATTTCCGGCTGCCAGACACCCGAGAGTTCAACGCCGTAAGCGGTGGTGCCGCCGGCGTTGATATAGAAGGTCTCGTTCTCGAAGGTTTCCGGGTTCTGGACGTTGCCGGCAACCAGGCGGTTTTCAAAGCTCGTATAGAATAACGAGACGGCGCCGTTGAAGGTCGGCCGGTTGGTGCGGAAGCCAAGCTCGAAGTTTTCCGCTTCCTCTGCGGCCGGCTTGGGCGCGTCGAAGGTGACCGCCGTCGAGAAGATATCATCCGTACCGCGCGGCAGGGCGTAGTTCTGCGAGTAGGAGGCGAAGATCTGGTCGGTATTGTTGAGCGAGTAGACCGCGCCGATCATCGGCAGGGGATCACTCTTGTAGTTTGCAGAGATCGAGACCGGCGTGCCGGTGACTTCATAGTCGTAATAGTCGCGGAAGCCGTTCAGCGAATAGTCGATGTCCAGCATCTTCAGGCCAAGCTCCAGGGCGAGCTTGTCGTCGAGCAGGCGGACCGTGTCCTTGATATAATACTGGCGGGTTTCGCGCAGGGAGTCGTAGTCGCGGCGATAATAGGCGACCTCATCCCAGATCACGTCGCCATCGGCGGTGCCGCCGGTCTTGTTGAGGCGCAGCTGGGTGCGGTGATAATCGTCGGTCTCGGTCCAGCCGCCCACTTCGAGCGTATGATTGGCGATTTCCCAGCTCAGGCCAGCCACGATGCCCTTGCGGATGCCGCCGACGCCGGAGAGGCCATACTGAACGCCCCGCGGATGAACGACATCCAGGCCCGCCGCGAGCTGGCGGTTGTAGATGCTGAGGGTGTTGGAATAGCTGTCGGGAGATACTCCGTAGCCGTCCTTGTCTTCATAATAGGCGGTGGCAGTGAGGTTGATATTGTCGGTGAGGGACATGCCGCCGTTCAGCGAATAGAGCACGTCATCGCGGATGTTGATGCGGTCCTCGTAGTAGTTCATGCAGGAGCTCTGCGTAAAGACGGGCGTGAAGTCGCTACCGTCAATGACGCTGTCGCCGTTGAAATCATAGACGCCGGGCTGAGGCGAGATGCAGCTGTCGGGGATGTAGCCGATATAGCCATACTCGCGGCCCTCGGCTTCATACAGCGTGCGGCTCATCGACGGGGAGTCGTAGTCGAAGAAGTCGTTGCTGACATAGCCCAGCTGGAGGAAAGCGTCGTTCTGGAAGTCATAGCGCAGCTTGCCTTCCAGGTGTTCCCGGTCGATCGAGCCGGCGCCGCGCCAGAGGTCGCTATCGGTCTTGGAGCGGCTGAGATAGGCGGAAAAGCCGCCGATGCGGCCGGTTTCGAGTTTCAGGAATGTCCGCTGGAGATTGTCATCGCCGATGGTGATGGCGGCCATGCCGCCCATCTCTTCGCTGGGAGCGATGGAGTTATAGGACACGATCGGGCCGAGCGAGGCATAGCTGGGCAGGGAGACATCGCCGGCGCCGGGAGAGGCAACGACCGAGCCGAGGTTTTCGTTATCAACATAGCGGAAGATCGGACTGCCGCCGAAGGCGTCGGAGCGGCCCATGGGAACGCCGTCCAGCACGAAGCCGATCTGCTGAAGGTTGAAGGCGCGAACGGTCACCGAGTTACCAAACTCATAGAGACCCAGGGCGCCGTCCGTCTGTACGTTGAAACCGGGAAGGGTCTCCAGCATCTTCAGTCCGGAGATGCCGCCCGGCGCAGAGAGAAGTTCCTCGCGCGTCACGGCGACGGTGTTGGTTGCTTCGCCAACACCGATGGCAAGATCCGTCTGCGATACGCGGCGCCCCTCGACGACCACTGCCTCCATCACTGCCTGATCATCCGTGGCGGGAGCGGCTGAAACCTGGGCAAACGCTGGCCACATCCCCGCCGCGCTGATGAGTGCCAGAACGCTGATCTGAGATTTCATCGTGTTGCGGATCGTTTGCAGCATAGGGTCCCTCCATGCGATTCTGCAGAGCAGAGTCAGTGAGCGCCTGGCAGGGGCAGGCGCAAATCCTTAGGCGCCCATCTGTAGAGATTGTTGCGGTTCGGGCGGCGAATGCAGTTTCTTTGTGCGGCGCCGCAAAAAAAACGGGCAAGCCCCTGGCCTGCCCGTATCGTATTCCAATGAGGGCGCCCAAGACTCAGTCTGAAAGGCGCGCTTCCACCTCTGGCAGAGTGTTTTTCCCGAAATAGATGTCGCCGCCGACAAAGAAGGTCGGGCTGCCAAAGGCGCCGCGTTTGACGGCGGTCTCGGTGGTGGCCATCAGGCGCTGCTTCACGTCATCCTCCTGGGCGCGGGCCATCAGGCGGGGGGCGTCTATGCCGGCAGCGGAGAGATGTGTTGCCACGACATCAGGGTCGCCCATGTTCAACCCTTGCTCCCACATCAGGGGGAAGGTGGCATTGACCAGGTCCATCAGGCCGCCATCGATTGCGGCGGCGGTTGCCATGCGCATCATCAACAGCGTGTTGACCGGGAAGAACGGGTTCATCACGAAGGGGATCTTGTGGCGTGCAATGAAGCGGTCCATCTCCAGCCGCTCATAGGCGAGCTTGTTGGGGATGTTGGCATAAGCCTGCATGGGCGACTGGTTGTTCGTCAGCTTGAAGACACCGCCGAGCAGGACGGGCACATAGTCGAAGCGGGCGCCGGTGCGTGCCTCGATCTGGGGCGCGACCTTGTGGGCGAGATAGGCATTGGCGCTGCCGAAATCGAACTGAAATTCAACGGTCTTCATTACCAGGTCTCCTTGTAGGGGCGCAGGTCCATTTCGAAGGTCCATGCGTCACGTTTCTGCTGGTGCAGATACCAATAGGCATCCGCGATGGAGGCGGGGTCCATCAGGGTATCGGGCGGAAGGTTGCTGACGGCCTCTTCACCGCGTGATGATTTTATCCGCTCCCTGACGAAATCGGTATCCACGCCTGCATCGATGATGAGATGGGCGACGTGGATGTTCTGCGGGCCGAGTTCGCGGGCCATGGCCTGAGCCATCAGGCGCAGGCCGCCCTTGGCGCTGGCAAAGGCGGCATAGCCTATGCCGCCGCGCAGACTGGCGGTGGCGCCCGTGAAGAAGATGGATCCCTTGCCGCGCGCCAGCATCAGCCTGGCGGCTTCGCGCCCCGTCAGGAAGCCGGCCTTGCAGGCCATCTCCCACACCTTGAAGAAGACGCGCTCACTTGTTTCGAGCAGGGGAAAATAGACATTGGCGCCGGGATTGGAGATCACAATTTCCAGCGGCGCGTGGGCATCCGCCTCCTGAAGGAAGGCGGTAATGTCTTCCTCTTTCCGGGCATCCAGGCCGCGGGCGATACATTGGCCGCCGGCCGCCTCGATCTCCGTCTTCAGCTTTTCCAGCTTATCTGCCGTGCGCCGGCCCGCAAAGACGGTGTAGCCCTCAGCCGCAAATTTGCGCGCGATGGCAGACCCTATGAAGTCTCCCGCGCCGATGATGGCGCAGGTGGCGTTCCGCTCAGGTATTTTCTGGTCTGGCATCACAGCCTCCCTCTGTTAACGGATAAGTAAGTCTTGAATTAAGACCAAGTCAATGCTTAAAGTGGGGTATGAAGTGGCAGGATCTTGATCGGGAGAATTGTTCTCTGGCGCGCGCGATGGCGGTGGTCGGAGACCGCTGGACGTTGCTGGTGCTGCGGGAAGCTTTTCTCCGTGTGCGGCGGTTTGATGAGTTCCAGGCGCATCTGGGGATTGCCCGGCGTGTGCTGACCGAGCGGCTGAAGCATCTGGTGGATCACGGCGTTCTGGAGAAGGTGGCCTACAGCCAGACGCCGCTGCGCTATGAATACCGGCTGACGGAGAAGGGGCTTGGCCTCTATCCGGTGATCATCAGCCTCGTGCATTGGGGCGACGCGCACTATGCCGGAAAGAAGGGGCCCCCGCTGCTGCACCGGCACAAGGCCTGTGGGCACGACTTCCACAGCGTGCTGACCTGCTCCGAATGCGGCGAAGCGGTCAGCCCGCGAGATGTGGTGCCCCATCCCGGCCCCGGCGCCCGCAAGGGGGCGTGGGATGGCCGCCTCACTGACTGAACGGCTTGACTAGGCCGCCCGCGTGGCCATGTTGGCAGCCATGACGTTGAACACGGCTCTCCTTTTCATTTCCGCTGCGCGTGCTGCCGCACGCCGCTAGCCCCTGATTTTGCCTGTAACCTGGGCGCGATCAGGGGAGAGACCGGTCTTCACCCTTAAAATCATCAAACCGCTCCGCCCCTGCAGGCCGTGGCGCTTTCACGCATCTGGAATCTAAAATGTCCAAATTCAAACGCCCGCCCGTCTATGTGACGGATGAAGAACTCGAACGCCTGTCAGACCTTGCCCATGCCGTTCAGGGCCGCGAGCCTGCCGCTGATACCCTGATCGAAGAACTGACGCGGGCGCGGATTGCGCCTGGGGAAAACGTACCGCTTGATGTGGTGCGGATGCATGACCGGGTGCGCTTCAATTATGATGGCACCCTCTATGACGATTTCTCGCTGGTGTATCCCAACGAAGCGAACATTGCGGCCAGGCGGATTTCTGTGCTGACGCAGGTGGGGGCGATGCTGATCGGCCTGCGGGCGGGGGATACCATGGCGTGGCGCGGCGTGGACGGGCGCTCGCACGAGTTGGAGGTTCTCAGCGTTATGCGGGAGTAGGCGGCGCTTTTCTGTCTCCCAGGCGACAAAAGCTGGCCTCTGCAAAAATTCTTGCTGATTTGAAATCCGGTTCCCTGCCAGGTGCGTAAAAGCTTCCGTGCCTTTTTGTCTCCTGAGTTGGTCTCGAGATTCACGAAGCTCATCATGGGTTGAATCCGGGATAACAGGGGCTGTGTCATCAAAATCTGTATAGAGAACATTTTCGACCGGCTCCAGGGGCGTTCGCCCCGGAATCAGGCAGCGGGCGTGGTTGCTTCGCCTGGTTTTCGCGCTGTTAACCAAGCTGCTCCAATTGCGGCTGAACTAGCAACCAGGGCTTGCGCAAAACAAACATTTCCGCTTCTTTCTGGTGTGGGGGAAGTGCAAGAGGGCAATTCTGCCGTGGGACCGAGCGAGGAGTATGGTGCAATGCATCGCAGCCCGGCACCAGATGGCGCTTTGCGAGCCGTCTCTCAGAACGATCTTTCAGCGAGTCTTTCCGATCCCGTTCTCGCTGCTCTGCTCCAGAGCAGCCGCGATTGCATCAAGGTTCTCGATATCGAAGGCCGCATCCGCTACATGAACCCGGCAGGGTTGGTGGCGCGCCAGTTGAATGCCGAGATGGATGTGGCGGGCCGGCGCTGGTGGGATCTCTGGCCGGAGGACTCCCATCCAGTCGTGCAGGAAGCTACCGCCAAGGGCGCCCTTGGAGAGACCACAGATTTTCGCGGCTTTTGCCCGACGGCCCGCGGCCGGCCGAAATGGTGGGATGTGCGCGTCTCGCCGATCCAGGACGGTGATGGGGAGGTGACCGGTGTGCTGGTCGTTTCCAAGGACGTGACTGATGCAGTCACCAACCGGAAGATGTATGACACCATCGCCCTCGAAATGCGGCACCGGCTGAAGAACGCCTTTGCCGTGGCAAGCTCCATTGCCAAGATCAGCGCCCGGCAGGCGCCCGAGCATCAGCGTTTCGCCGAGGAACTGGTGGCCCGCTTCTCGTCGCTGGCTGTTGCGCAGGGAAAGCTGGTGGAGGCGTCGAGCGATTTCCCGCTGCGGTCTCTGGTGGCTGACCTTGTGGATGCAGCGGGCGTTTCGGAAGAAACGATTGATGTCTGCGGCATGCCTGATTGCCTGGTCGATGAGGCGCAGATGCGCGTGATCGCCGTGGTGATCGGAGAGCTGACGACGAACTCTCTGAAGTATGGCGCCCTGCGCAACGGGGACCAGATCCGTTGTGAAGGCCGCATTGAGGACGGATGGCTGCACCTTTCCTGGATCGAGCCGCTGGAGAATGTGCCGGACGTTGCGTCCGAAGTGTCTTCTTCCACGAGTACGGGCCTGACAGTCATCCAGCGAATTGTCAGTTCGGCTGGCGGGCAGGTGTCGCGCGTGATGAACGCGGACGGGCTGCGGGTTGATTTCTCGCTGGTTTACCAGCTGGGAGATGAGGCCGCCGATTGAAGGCGTCCCGCACCCCGCATTTTTTCAGAGATACTACCGCCAGAACGGAAACCGCCACCCAACCTTGGTTGGGTGGCGGAACAGGCGCCTCACGTGGGGGGTGGGGGGACGCTGACGCGGCGCCTGTAGTTCCTCCTTGTCCTGATCAGGACCTTCCGGATTACTTGCGGTTGTCGTCCGCCGATTTCTTGATCTTGTCTTCAACCTTGCCGGCGGCGCGTTGGGCATCGCCTTTCAGCTCCTGAAGGCGGCCTTCGGCTTCAAGCTTTTTGTTGCCGGAGACTTTCCCTGCTGCTTCCTTGGCATTGCCGGCAACCTGATTGCCAACGCCTTTAACAGTGTTCTTGTTAGTCATGGCGAGCTCCATTCGATGATCGAATTGTTTGTTTCGTACATCTAAGAAACGCGCCCAGATTGATTCAGTTCCAGGAAGGTTCGAAATAACCCGTGTTGCTCTTCCGGGGTCGTAAGGCAGCGACCGCTTTCATAAAAAAGGGCGCCCGAAGGCGCCCTTTGAGGTGCAGAGATGTTTTCACAGGGATGTGTCAGGTGATGCTACGGCCCCGCAGTGCGCGGGCAACAAAGGTCACCACGAGAAGCGCCAGGAAGACGAAGAACAGAATTTGCGCGATGCTCGCAGCGGCGCCAGCGATGCCACCGAAGCCAAGCAGGGCGGCGATGATTGCGAGGATAAAGAATGTCAGTGCCCAACCAAGCATGGAAGTCTCCTTTGTCAAATGACCACTCTTTCGGTCTGTGAAAAGGGAACGCGCCTGAGCCTCCGAGGTTCCGCTGCTTTATTCATCTTGGCACAGCTGTCAGAGAGGCCACACCCAGAGCAGCATGGGCGTGGCGGCGCAGATCACCACAATTTCCATAGGCAGGCCAAGGCGCCAGTAATCGCCAAAACGGAAGCCCCCCGGCCCCAGAATGAGGGCGTTGTTCTGGTGGCCAATCGGGGTGAGGAAAGCGCAGGACGCGCCCACCGCCACCGCCATGAGATAGGTATCCGGATTAACCTGAAGCTGGGCAGCGGCGCCCAGCGCGATGGGGCACATGACGGCTGCGGTGGCGGCATTGTTCATGAAATCGGAGAGCGTCATCGTAACGATCAGCAGAATGATCATGGTGTAGACCGGGTTGGCGCCGCCTGAGGCCGTGATGAGGCCCTGGGCCAGAAGATCAGCCGCGCCGGTGGTCGACATGGCGCCCGCAACAGGAATGAGCGCGCCAAGCAGCACAATTACCGGCCAGTCGATTGGCTCGTACAGCTTTCGCAGAGGCACGACCTTGAAAACGGCGACTGCCAGGACGCCGGCCGCGAAGGTGATCGCGGCAGGCAGGAGCCCGAAGGC
The DNA here is from genome assembly GCF_050269995.1 of Hyphomonas sp. NPDC076881. Taxonomy (NCBI): domain Bacteria; kingdom Pseudomonadati; phylum Pseudomonadota; class Alphaproteobacteria; order Hyphomonadales; family Hyphomonadaceae; genus Hyphomonas; species Hyphomonas sp. NPDC076881. The sequence goes on from NZ_JBNNJJ010000007.1 coordinate 207,991, forward strand.
TGCGCCGGCAATGGCAAACACCATGATTGCGGCGGCGAGGAATGCCTTGCGTGTGTTCGGGATTTTCAGCGGCCGCTCGGCGAGGGGCACGCAGCCATAACGGTTTGCAAATTCAAGGATCGCGTCAGGGTTTCCCTGAACCAGTAACACATCTCCGGAGCGGATGGGCGTAGAGTTCAGGCGCGCCATCGACTCCTTGCCGTCCCGCGACAGGGCAATCAGGTTTACACCGAACTCCCGCCGCAGCTCGATAAGCTTGATGGTGAGCCCCAGCAGAAGCGCGTTGGGGCGAACGGCCAGTTCCATCAGGATCACATCGCCAGATTGCAGCCGGCTTTCCTGTTGGGCTTCCTTTTCATCCTTGCTCGAACTTTCCGTGTTTTCTTTCTCTTCCCGCTTTTCTTCCTCGGCCTTCTCGATGGTATCAAGGCTCAAGCCCAGCTTGGAGAGGGCGTCGCCGATGGCCTTGGGATCTGCTTCGATTACCAGAATGTCGCCGCCGCGCACTTCGCGGTAGGGGCTGGGCGCCGATATGCGGCGGTCGTCCCGCAGCAGGCCCACGATCTGGGCATCGGTGGTGTCGAGCTGGTATTCTATGTCGCGCAGCGACTGGCCGATGATGGAAGAATCCTGCCTGATGCGCGCCTCGATTATGTAAGGCGCGGTTTCAAAGCTGGAGAGATCGGCGCGCTCTCGCGCCGGAACAAGCCTCCAGCCGATGGCGATCAGCAGAAGTCCGCCCACTGAAACAGCAAGCCCCACGGGCGCAAAGTCAAACATCGTGAAGGCCGTGCTGCCAGCCTGGCCGCTGAAGCCGGCAACGATCAGGTTTGGCGGCGTTCCGGTAAGGGTGGTCATGCCGCCCAGAATGGAGGCGAAGGAGACCGGCATCAGCACGCGCCCCGGCGCAACGCCCAGACGTCCGGCGGTCTTGATGGCAATGGGCATCAGCAGTGCCAGGGCGCCGACATTGTTCATGAAGGCAGAAAGCCCAGCGGCAAGCGCCGACAGGGCGATAATGGAGACCGTGCTGCCGGAACTGGAGGGCAGGACGCGCGCGGTCAATGTATCGACAACGCCTGTCGTCTGCAGCGCGAAACTCAGAATAAGGACGGATGCGACCGTGATGACCGCAGGATTTCCGAATCCGGAAAAGGCATCGCCGGGCTGCACGAGCCCGGCGAGTATACATGCGATCAACGCGCCGAGGGCGACAAGATCATGCCGCCATCTGCCCCAGATGAAGAGCAGGGCGGTCATGCCCAGAATGGCAAAGATGCCCGCTTGCGGAAGTGTCATTTTGGTTGCGCCCCAGATGTGTCCCGTCAGACCAGACGGGACAGCATGCGATCCACTATTCCAGCGCTCGTGTTCGGGGCGCGGGCCACAGCATAGGCGGCAACGCCTACGCCGAGCAATGTGAGCAGGGGGCGTTTCTCGACCATGTTACCCACCACATTGATGGACATGCCCGTCAATGTGTCGAGCGTATCGTCGCGGATGTACGCTGCTGTGTTCACCGCTGCAGCGGTTACGCCTGCAAATTCTTCTTCCATAGGAACGGCTGGGCGTGTTGCTTTCCACATGGCAAAGGCTGCCCCGATAAGCAGAAGCCCGCCGACAACAGCGCCCGCAATCGCCAGCCCCATATAGGGCGCTAGGGCAACAACTCCGGCCCAAGTGAGGGCGCCGGCACCGGCGAGCCCGATTACGGACCCGCCGGCCATCATAATGGCGCGAAGTTTTAGACTGGCAGCCATGTTTAGCGGCGAGACAGCAGCGCCAGAAGAATGCCTGCGCCAGCTGCGGCGCCAACTGCCATCAGCGGACGTTCACGGATCGTGTCTTCCAGCCGGTGGCGGGCATCGACAGCTCTTTCGGCAACCGTTTCGGCGCCATGCTGTGCCTTGACGACCTTTTCGCCAACGGCGCGGCCAAGATGCTCCGTGAAATGATTCGCCGAGGATTTAACCGCAGATACAAATGTCTCCGCAGCCTCCTGGGCAGTATGAAGATCGTTACGGGCGGCTGCGGCCGCAGCAACTGCTTTCTTGTCGTGACCGTTGGCGCGGCTGCGCGACCGGCGGCTTGAAGTTTGGGGGGTGGCCATCGCTTTCTCCTTTCAGTGTCCTTCAACGGATCAACGAAGGAGAAAGCGGTTGGTTCCAAGGGGCCGTCAGTTTTGCGGTTCGGGCTGAGTGTGGAAGAAGAGGGCCTGGCTGATGGCCGCCTTCACCGTATCGTCCTGGAACGGCTTGGTGATGAGATAGGTCGGCTCCGGCCGTTCGCCGGTCAGAAGCCGCTCCGGGAAGGCTGTGATGAAGATGACCGGCAGGTCGAAATCGGTCAGAATATCCTGCACGGCATCGATGCCGGAAGAATTATCCGCCAACTGAACATCACAGAGGATGAGGCCAGGTTTCACGCGGCGGGCAAGATCCACGGCTTGTTTGCGAGTGGCGGCGTTGCCGGCAAAGGTGTGTCCCAGATCCTCGACGAGGTTGGCAAGATCGGCAGCGATGATCGGTTCGTCCTCGATGATCAGAACGGAGGTGGACAATTGCTGCTCGATCTCCTGGTGGGCGGCATCGATAAGCTGTTCCAGCTCTGTCGCGTTCTTGTCGAGAATCTCACAGGCTTCCGGCCGGCTGAAGCCTTCCAGAGTGGTCAGAAGGAAGGCTTGCCGCTGGATCGGGGCCAACTTTCGCAGGCGGGCTTCCGGCGTGGAGCCGGCCGGCTTGCCCCCCGTTTCCAGCCTGGCGCCGGTGGTTGACCAGATCGCGTGGAAAAAGCGATACAGCGTCACGCGGGGAGACGAAGCCTCCTCCATCATGCCGGGGTCTTCGCTCAGGGCTTCCAGGCAGGCCCGGATATACGCATCACCACTCTCCTGAGCCCCTGTCAGGGCCCGCGCGTAGCGGCGGAGAAAAGGAAGATGGGGGCCGTATTGGGCGATCAGACTCATAATGGAACCTCTATGCTATCTGAGCGTTACAACGCACGGGACGCAGAATGGTTTCATATGCTGAAGAATTAATTCGCTAAGTACAGTGTGCCATGGAACCTATCCATGGTCGAGGCGTTTATGGCACGAATATGACCACTTGGCCCTTTTTGGCTTATCGGTCCGCGAGTGAATGGAATTTAAGGCTTGAAGATGAGTGAGTCCGGAAAAATAAACAATAAAGACCCCGACGGGCGGCGCGGTCAGCGCCGTCTTGGCAACCGCGCTATCGGTGAGCGTCTCCGAGAGATGTACGATGGGGTGGTGGGTGAGTCTGTTCCGGATGACTTCTTCAAACTGCTTGAGCAGGCCGAGGCGAAAGCCAAGGCGGGCGCCAAATCGCGACCCGATGGTGATGCATGACCGCCACCCAGGCACTGTCCCTTTCGGACTTCAAGGCGGCCCTCATGGAGGTGACGCCTCATCTGCGCGCTTTTGCGCGCAGCCTTTGCGGCGATCCGGTTCAAGCCGATGATCTTGTGCAGGATGCGCTGCTCAAGGCTTGGAATGCCCGGGAGAGCTATACCGAAAACACCAGTTTCAAGGCCTGGACGTTCACCATTCTGCGCAACTCCTTCTATTCGGAGAAGCGGCGCAGCTGGCGCTCGACAGGGCTGGAGCCCGGTGTGGCCGAGGCGACCCTGATAGCCTCCGACAATCCCGACAAGGGGCTTGAGCTGGTTGCCCTGCGGAACGCGCTCGAACATCTGCCCCAGGATCAGCGCGAAGCGATCATTCTGATCGGTGCGGGCGGAATGGCGTATGAGGAAGCAGCGGAAATCGTCGGGTGCGCGGTCGGAACGATCAAGAGCCGGGTCAGCCGGGCCCGGAAGGCCCTTGCCGAGCTGTTGAACGCAGATGACGGTGGGCCGGCCGGTGCCAGCGGCTCCAACGTCACTTCCGGTGAGGCGGCTTTCAACGATATCATGGACCAGGTTGACGTACTGAGCCGGCAGAACGGATGACGCAAGCGGGTGGGGACGGACGTGCCAAGCGGAAACGCCTGAGCCTCCGGCTACAGGTTATTTCCGCCATGGCTGTCGTTCTCAGCCCCCTGCTGATCATGGGCGCGATGAACGCCTGGAGCGAACAGCAATTTTCTCAGAGAATCCGGTTTCACGAGCTTCAGCAGACTGCCCAGGACCGCTTCCGGCAAATAGATACGATACTCGTGCGTACGCGCACGGCCCTGCGTATGATCACCGCAGAAAGTGCCGATTATTCCTGTAGCGAAATCACCCATCGCATGGCCGTTCTGGATCTGCCCCTGCGCAATACGGTTCGGTTTAATGCGGAGGGTATTGTCACCTGCAGTGAGGTCGGGGAAGGCGTGGTCGGTACGCCAATGTCGCAGCTGGAATGGAATGACCGGATGCGCAAGGGCGTCGAGGCCATTGAGGTCAGCGGTCAGCGCAGCAGGGTATTGGGCGATCCCGCCATCTTCATGTTGCGCCGGCTGAACGATCCGCAGGGAAATTTCGCGGGCTCCATCGGCCTCAGCATGTCGCTCGTGGATATTGCCGCGCGGTTGGCCGAGGCGACCGAATCGAGCTCGGCAACCACCGCTCTGGTTGTTCCAGGCGGTGAGGTGATCGGCTCGAATATCGTGGCCGGCGTGCCGATGGAATGGATCAGCGAAGGCGCCAGTCTTAACAGGCGGACATATCGTCTGACCCCGGATCAGGGCCCGCCGTTGGATATCGTGCTGCTGCCGCTGAGAACGGAAGGGCTTTGGCTGATGGTGGGGGCGCCCTCGCCGCCGCAGCGCGTGGAGGGCATTCTTGCTTTCCTCGTCCCAATCCTTGCCTATCTGGCTGCGCTTCTCGCTGCCAGCTGGATTGCTGACGCCATGGTGCTGCGTTGGCTGGAGCGTATCCGCATTCGCATCCAGGATATGCGCAGTTCGGCGCGCTACATGCCGCTTACGCCGGAGCTTTCCCGCGCGCCGCTGGAAATGCAACAGGTGGCCGAAGCCTTTGATGACCTCACCAGCCGCATAACCACGCATGAGTCGGATATGCAGCGCGCACTCCTGCAGATGAAAGCAGCCTTCCGGGAGGTGCATCACAGGGTGAAGAATAACCTTCAGGTCATGCTCAGTATGCTGAAACTTCAGGGGCGCGGTGAGCCGTTGCCGGAAACGCAGGCGGCCCTCAAGGTTGCGGCGCACCGGGTGGCCATGATGGCGGCGGTTCACCACACTCTGCTGAATGAAGGTAATCTGGATACGGTTGAGGCGCTGCATCTGTTTAATGCCATCTGCAACCAGGTAGACGAACAGAAGGGCTGGGTTGAAGGTGGCCGCAGCATCATTCCGGATGTTTCCCCCGGTCCGCTGCCAGCAGATTTGGCCGTGCCCCTGGGCATGTTCGTGCTGGAGGCAGTCGGGCTTCTATGTCCCAACGACGATGAGGCCGATGTCGTTTTGCATTTTGACCGGGACAACGGCAATTGCAGGCTGAAGCTCACTTGCGGCCGTGATGGTACAGGGGGCAATGGCGAGATCGACCGTGACACCAGCCTTTTCCTGTCGGCATTTGCCCGTCAGATTGGGGGCAGCGTGTCCGTGGATAACGGGGCTGAAACAGAGATCACTATTGAACTGGCATTTTCCGTCAGCCAGATGGTGCCCACCGAACGGCCGGCCTGAGCAGGTATTCTTTTTCGGGCAACTGAAAAGGCGCGCCCCTTGCGAGGCGCGCCCTGCGGATCAACGGGAGGGGTCATTTGGTCCGCTTATTCCGAAATTTCTTCCTGTGTGGCGCGCGCCGTGTCTTCGATGGCTTCACCACCTGCCTGCACGTCTTCGCCAACGCCTCTGACCGTATTGCAGGCCGCCAGGAAAACAGTGGCCAGAGCGAGAAGGGGGATACTCATCGACTTTTTCATTTTGCATTCCTTTATGAGCTGCAGATGTATCAAAAACGCATGGCCGCGCGGTGGGTTCCCGGTTCCTCAGGTATTATTTCTGACTGATCCGGAACCGGAACAATCCAAATATCCATGCGTTGGGTATCCGGGAGACCTGACAGATGAAACTCGGCATTGTCGTTAACGAAAAATCCGGCTCTGTTCCGGAAGATGGCCGCGAGCAGCTCGCGGCTTTCCTTGTGGAAGAGGGCCACGAGCCTGTTCTGCCGGTTGATGTCGGCGCACGCCTCGAAGATCAGGTTGCCGGTCTGGTGGCGGCTGGTTGTGAGGCCATCGCGGTGTGGGGCGGCGATGGCACGATCTGCGCCGTGCTCCAGTCTGCCAATGGGAGTGTGCCTGTTCTGGTTTTGCCGGGCGGCACAATGAACCTTCTGCCCAAGCGGCTTCACAATGGTGAACTCGATTGGAAGAAAATTGTTCAGGCCGTGTTGGCCAGTCCGCGCCCCAGCTGGATATCTGCCGGGGAGGTGGGTGGTCAGCGCTTTTATGTGGCAGCGCTGTTTGGTCAGTTGACGCATATTGGCGCTTCGCGCGAAGCAGTGAGGGAAGGGGCCATCCTTGAGGCCGTCAGTATTCTGACGGATCGGGATGCGCTGGATATTGAGAGCAATATCCAGGTGGAAGTGGACCAGCCCGATACAGTGAGAGAATGCCCGGCCACGGCGGTGGCTGTCATTCCGGCCGAACAGGACGGCCTCGAGATCGCGGTCATCGCGCCGGACAATCATCTCGATCTCGCGGCATCTGCCATGGACGCTTTGGCGCGCGGCTGGCGCGAAAGTGCGCATTTCCATGCCGAAGGCGCGATGGCCATACGGATGCGGCACACGGAGGGAAAAGCGATCCCCGCAACGATCGATGGTGAGCCCTGTGAACCAGGAGAGGCCCTGGCGATTTCCTATATCCCGAAGGCAGCCTGTGTTCTGGTGGCTGGAGGTGAGGCATGAAGATCGCCCACTTTGCGGACCTGCATTTCGGCCGCGAAGACAAAGAAGCCCTGAGCGTAGCCGGTGATCTGGTCCGGGAGCTGGATGTCAATGCGATTGTTGTTTCGGGTGATCTGACCCAGCGCGGCAAGCGGGAAGAGTTTGAGGCGGCGCAGGAATGGCTTTCCGGCTTTCGCGCACCTATCCTGTGTGTGCCGGGAAACCATGATACGCCTCTGCTTAACCTGCCCGCGCGCGCCTCGGATGCGTTTGGCCGGTATGACCGGTATTTCAGCGGCCGCGCAGGCCCGCTGGCGATTGAGGGTGTATCCATCCGGGGGCTGAATACATCTCGCGGATGGCAAACCCGTATGAACTGGGCCGAAGGGCGCGTCAATCTGGACGATCTGGACGCCGTGATTGCTCATTCCGGCGCGGAGGGGCTGCATATGATTGCCTGCCACCATCCCTTTGTATCTCCCGCCAAAGCCGGGCTTCAGACTGCAACCAAGCGCGGTGAGGAGGCGAGCCGGCGGCTTGCGGCAAGCCCGGTGCAGATATTGCTGACGGGCCATGTGCATACGCCGCATGCAGAGCTGATCCGGGAGGGTGAGGGCGCATATCTCGCTATCACCGCCGGCACATTGTCCACCCGGCTTCGGACGCAGCCGCCTGCCTTCAACATATTGGAAGTGCGGGACGATATCCTGACGCTGAATGTGCAGACCTTTCAGGATGGCCGCTTCCGCGAAGGAACGCATGGGAGCTGGGATGTCAATACGCTGGAACCGATCAGTACACCGCGCGTTGTTGCCATATAATCTTGGAAGGAGCGGAACAATGCGTAAAGCAGCACTTGGTATGAGCGTTGCCCTGTTTGCCGGCGTTGCCCTGGCCGCCTGCGGAAATGAGCCTGAACCCATCGGCCCGATTGAGCCGGCCTTTGACCGGACGACCGAGTCCACTGACACCGATGCGGCTGATCCTGCGGTTCCGGATACAACGTTTCCCGAAACCGAGGCTGTGCCGCCCGTCGGGTCTCAGCCGGGGGAAATCCCGGAAGTCATGGAACCGGAACCGACCCCCGGCATTCCTGGCGGCGACACGACGACGGGAACCGTGGACCCGGCTGTTCCGGCCGAAGAACCTACTGACGAGTACGGCACGCCACAGTAAGGGGAGTCAGGCTTCAACAGCCGGCTTTTGTGAGGGTGCCGGGCGCGGGAAGCTCGCTTCCCGCGCCTTTCCCTTTGAAGCGGGCTTTCCCTAAGGGGAACGTGGCAGATTTGGTCTTCGGTTTTGATTTTGTCTGGCTTAGCGTGCGCCAACAAGACACCAAACCGAGGAAACGAACCAGATGTCCCAGACTTTCACGATGACGATCAACAGCCAGGCGGTTTCGGGCAGCGAGACCTTTGGCGTTGAGAACCCGGCCACAGGCGCAGTCTTTGCCCAGGCCCCTGACTGTACGGAAGCGCAGCTTGATGAAGCGGTAGCGGCTGCGCGCGCGGCGCTGCCGGGCTGGAGGGCAACGCCCATCGGGAAACGCCGCGAGGCGCTGCAGGCGATTGCTGGCGTCATTGCGCAGAATGGCGAGGAGCTTGCGCGCCTGCTGACGCAGGAACAGGGCAAGCCGCATCCTGACGCCATGGGCGACGTCCTGGGCGGGGCGCACTGGCTGATGGAAACGGCGAAGCTGGATATTCCGGAGCATGTGTCTGAGGATTCGCCGGAGCGTCTGGCGGTGACCCGATATGGGCCGATTGGCGTGGTGGCGGCGATTGTGCCGTGGAACTTTCCGATCATCCTGATGATGTTCAAGCTGGCCCCGGCCCTGCTGGCGGGGAACACCGTGGTCGTGAAGCCGGCACCGACAACGCCGCTGACGACGCTGAAGATCGGCGAGCTGATCCGGGGCATTCTGCCGCCCGGCGTGGTCAACGTGATCTCCGGTTCCGACCGCCTTGGACCATGGCTGACGGCGCATAAGGACATCGACAAGGTGAGCTTCACCGGATCGACCGAGACCGGCAAGAAGGTGATGGCCAGCGCGGCGAAAGACCTGAAGAAGGTGACGCTGGAACTGGGCGGCAATGACGCGGCGATCGTGATGCCGGACGTGGATGTGGAGAAGGTGGCCGAGCAGCTGTTCTGGGCGGCCTTCCGCAATGCCGGGCAGATCTGCATCGCCACCAAGCGGATGTATATCCACAAGGACGTATACGAACCACTGAAGGCAGCGATTGTCGAGCATGCCAAAACCGTGAAAGTCGGTGATGGCTCGGAGCAGGGCACGCAGATTGGGCCGGTGCAGAACAAGGCGCAGTATGAGCGGGTGCTGGAGCTGATCCAGGATGCCAAGGACCAGGGCTACAAATTCCTGATCGGCGGCAATGCCTCGACTGCGCCGGGATATTTCGTGCCGGTGACAATCCTGGATAACCCGCCGGAAAATGCGCGGATCGTGCAGGAAGAACAGTTCGGGCCGGTGCTGCCGCTGATGTCGTTTGACAACATTGATGAAGTGGTCGGGCGCGCAAATGCGACGGTTTATGGCCTCGGCGCCTCGATCTGGACCAAGGATCTTGACCGGGCGCAGGCACTGGCCTCGCAGCTTCAGGCCGGCACGGTCTGGATCAATGAGAGCCAGCATCTTTCCCCGCACGCGGCCTTTGGCGGGCACAAACAGTCGGGCGTCGGCGTCGAAGGCGGGCAGGAGGGGCTGCTGGAATTCTGCCAGGCGCAGACGGTTTTCATGCGCCGGGCCTGATGCGCGCCATTGAGTGAACTATGAAACCCCTCCGGCAACGGAGGGGTTTTTGTTTGGGTGCAGCAGTGAGGGCCGGAACGCGCCTTTTTGAGGCGGCCGGTTTTGGGGAAAGGGCGGAGAGAAGGCCCCGGATAATCGCTTCGCGATTTCCGGGATGACTCGGATTTTTAGCTAGGAGGTGTCGGGGTGTGGGGCTCCCCCCTCCGCCCCTGCGGGGCACC